>NZ_AULM01000015.1 GCF_000422285.1 Desulfatiglans anilini DSM 4660 | reverse complement strand
TGGGTTTGCCATCGATGCGTTGGGTCTCACGCACGTAGTAGTAGGCGTTGCCTTTCTTGATTTTCTTGTGTAGGTGCGCCATGGCACCCACTATATAGAGTAGGGTCCTACATGTCAAGGGAAAATATCCTTGATGGTTATATATGCTGCATTTGAGAAGGCATTTTTTCGGCATACAGTAGGGTCCTACAGCTAAACAACAGCTAACATATTGATATCACAGGTAATCAGGCGGTTTCTGCTCGCTTATTTGTAAAGTCGAGTTAGATCATCCCCGCGTGCACAGAATCGGCAGGAAGAATGTGAAACATTTGCCCAAAAAGCCAGCCAAAAACTCACAAAATTTCCCAAACAGTCCCCGAGTCCTTGAAGGCCAGTTTTTCGATATCGATAGTCATCTGAAATTTCAGGCAAATTTACTTTACTATCAGGCCCGACCAAATCCGACAAAGAACCATTACCCTCTAGTTGAAACTTGAATAAACGTACCAGCTGGCCGGTTTACAAATAGATCCACTCAAAGTGATTTTTTGATCGGTCCATGCCCTAGTTCGGATTAATGCGGAGAAGCTGATAACTCAATCCGGAAGGAGGTGAAATTTCGTTCAAAGAAGAAGCTCCGGAACAGGTGAGAAATGGCAGTTTTCCTTCCATCATAGCCACCAATCTTTTTAGGTAAGCAAGAGAGGAAACGACATGAAATTAAATTACGTTGGAAAACTCAGTATCGTTTTTGGCCTGACTTGGGGATTTTCAGGTTTGGATCGATGTATGATTGGTTATGCCGCACCGGGTTTTATGCCGGAACTGGAATTCACCTATGCACAGCTTGGCCTGATTGTAACGCTGACAGCTATCGGTGCAGCGATCGGGGCATGGGTTGTCAATCCGCTGACAGAATACTACGGGCGCCGCAAGGGCAGCATTTGGGGCAACCTGGGAGCACATCTGTTCAGTGGTCTGACCGGGCTGGTTCAAGGTTTCGGGCAAATGGTCGGGATCAGAACATTGATGGGTATCGGATTTGGGAGCATGTACGGCCCTGGGTTCGCCGCTATCGCCGAGGAATCACCTCCGGAAAAAAGAGGGTTTTGGATGGGGCTTACACAAAGCTTCTGGCCCTTGTTCGGGATGGGATTCGGTCCAATCATCGCCGGATATCTGCTCTCGACAGTCGGATGGCGCTACGGCTTCTTCCTGGTTGCCATCCCGGGCATAATTCTTATCTGGTATATGTCCCGGTTCATGAGGGAACCACCGTCCGTAGCGGAAAACATCCGCGTCCGGAAAGAGACGGGACGAAAAGTTCTGCTTCACGAGGGGCGGGAATTTCACATATGGGATGTCTTCAGGTACCGGAACGTTATCCTGATGACCGTGGTCGCGGTTTTCACCATGGCTTACCTTTGGGTGTTGTTTACCTTCGTCCCTTCTTTTTTCAGCAAGGTTCATGGATTCAGTCCGATACAGACTGGTTGGATTATGGCGGGGGGAGGATTTCTGACTTTCATCCTCCAATTGATCGCACCATCCATTTCGGATAAAGTCGGACGAAAGCCCGTCCTGCTGGTATTATTCGGTTTAGGAACCTTGGGTGGGATTCTTTTTGCGATCGCCCCTCAAGGGACTGGCGCTTTTTCTTTAGCGATTTATTTTACCCTTTTCTGTATCGGCCTTTCCAGTTTTCCCATATATCTGGTGATTATTCCTACTGAAAGTGTTCCATTCACGATAGCAGCTACGGCAGTAGCTGTGCCACAAGGTCTCGGGGAAATCATCGGGGCAACCGTCTTTCCGGTCTTCGGAGGCAGAATAGCAGATCTCTATGGGCTGACGGCAACAATGTGGGTGGTGGTTGTGTGTTCTGCTCTTGCATTCATATTGTCCCTTTTCGCCAAAGAGACCGCCCCTCGGAGAGTTGCCGCAAAGATGAACGGATAAGACATGCCGATGAGGAGGTCTGAACAACCGCTGACAAACAACGGCCAGCCCATATTTCGCCGGCGGGAGGGTGATATCGAATGTCCTCTCATAGGACCTGTTTCAGGGCAGCGGCTATGTGCGCGATGATATCGAGCACCTGACTAGCGGGTGTGGGTTGTGCAAGGGCCCCTGCAATACGATTGATCCTTGCTGCTTTTTGCGACGCTTCCAGCAGGGGCATGCCCGCCTCGATCAACGCCGATACGATGCCGGTCAGTGTGTCGCCTGTGCCGCCGATTGCTTCCAGGGCTTCCTCGCTCGGTTGATCCACGATCGCCCGGATGCCTTTCCGATCGGCGACGTAGTCCTTGCGGCCCTTGACAAGCAGGTTCCGGGCGGCGTTGGCATGTTCGTAGGCCCGGGCGATCATCTCCGGTGTGGCGTCCTCGCGGTGGAGGATGAACCCACGCGTGTAGAAAGGATGAGGAGCTTCCTCATCGGCGAGAAAGGCCAGTTCTCCTACGTCCGGAGTGAACAGATCGTAGGCCTCCGCCTGTCCGCTCATTTTCGCAGCGTACATAAACCCGGCGTCAGCGATCAGGACAGGCCGGTCCGGCATGTCCTCTATCGCGAAAAGCACTTTGTTGTGCCAATCGGCATCCGGCTGGAGATAGTGGAAGGTCAGGACATCCCATTCCGCTTCACCGATATGCCTCGTCAGGTAATCATACAGGCGGCGGCTGCCCTTGCCCGGTCCGGTGTCTCCCACCAGGTACGCGAGAGGCAATGGCAGGCCCAGAGCCTTGCAGACCGTAACGGACGCCGCCAGCAGGGCCGGGGTGCCTCGATTCACCGGGAAACGCCGGTCTTCGACTTGAAGGAGGCCATCCTGCAGATCCGCCTTCCCGATGACGATGGGGACATCCTCACAGGGAACGGTTCCCACGATCGCTAGCATCGCCGCCTCATTTCTTCGTAAGCCAGCTGAAGCGCATAACCGCAAAGGGTGTGTCCGATCTCCTTGGGGTGAGGCGCTTCCTCCAGGCGCTTGCCGACCATTTCGGCGGCCAGATACGGGACGTCGGGGCATCCGCCTCCGGAGATATTGACGATGATCCGCGTCTCCAGATCGATGGTGAGCTTCATATTGGCGGCGCGGACCATCAGGTGGCGTCCGTAGTCCTTCACATGAAAGAGATCCACCGGCTGGAGCAGCGGACTGTTTACCGGAACCACTTCGATAGGCTCGAGATCCGCCCCCCGAAGGGTTTCACAGATCTTCATCTCTTCGATCAAGGGGAAGGTAATCACCAGGTCGCAGCCTGTCCGGATCTCGGGAGGCGGCCCCATCACGCGGATATCCCAGCCTTTCGTCTTCAGAAGCCTTTCGGCACGCAGGACTTCGCTCGTGTTCTCGAAGACGAAAATACCCCGGTCCCATACAGGCGTCTTGCCACTGGAGGGCGGCGTGGATTTGCGTTTGAAAAGGTTGGCAAATGCCATGGGCTCCTTCCGGTTTGCGCTATTTTTTCACGATGTGGACGCGGAATCCATCGCCGTCCGGTTGCGTGTCTTCGACCCTCCAACCCTGGCTGGCTGCCGCCCGAGAGACATTCTCCCTCGAGGTCACCGTATCGACCAGGATTTGGATCTCCCCTCTGCCGATTCTCTTCATCTCGTCCATCGTCATCAGGACGGGCTGGGGACAAGAAAGGCCCCGTGCATCGACTGTCGTTGCCATCTGCTTTGAACCCTCCATTTATGCAGCCTTTTTTCTCATGCTAAAACCGATGAAAAGACAGACCAGCATGCCGATGATCACCGCTGAGACGCCATGCGGACCGACGCCGTTTGGAGAGCTGGCCAGCCCGAAATTGTGTGAGAACCCGGCCCCTACGATCATCCCCATTACAAAGACCGCCGCATCGCCATCGCCCTCACCCGCAAGGAAAAGCTGACGCCCGGGGCACCCGCCCGCGAGGGTGAAGGCAAGCCCCGCAAGAACCATTCCTGCAAAATTCCAGAAATGCATCGTATGCGCCACCGGCTGCCCGGCTATGCCGGGGCGGAACTGTCCGAGCGCGAGGTTAACTACGAAAGCAGTGATGGTCAGAGCGAGAAGCCCGGAGAAAAGATGCGCCTGCCTGAAGAGGAGCAGATCGCGGAACGCGCCCATGGTGCAGAAACGGCTTCGTTGCGCCAAAAACCCAATGGCAAGTCCCACGATCAGCGAGATGGCGAGCGGCGCGTGCATGGATCCGGGGCCTTTCAAGCTGTAAAACAGAACACCGCTCTTCGCCTCCCCCGCCACCTGCGGAAAAACAAGCAGCAGCAGCAAAAATCCCGCCATCAGCAATGGCATAAGCCAGCCTGCGGATGGATATGTCCTGGTCGTGCGCCCGAGGTTGTATCCGGCCTTGAGAAAGCGCGTGCCAATCCAGATGCCGAAGATCAATCCGGCAATCCCGAGGATGGCGTTCCCGTCTCCGCCGGCGAGGCGCAGCAGGGCACGCCAGGGGCAACCCAGGAATACCAAGGCGCCGATCATCGCGAAAGCGCCGAGGAAAAACCGAACGATCGGGGCTGATCCCGCCCGAGGCTGGAATTCCCTGAACGTGTAAGCGGCCAGCAACGCCCCAAGGACGAAGCCGATGATCTCCGGCCGCAGGTACTGAACGACATCGGCGCGGTGGAGACCGACGGCCCCGGCGATGTCCCTTTCGAAACAGGCGACGCAGATCCCCATGTTGCCCGGGTTGCCCCATTTTTGAAGCAGGGCGGCGAACAGGCCGATGAAGACGCCGACGCTGACAATCCCCCATCGACTCGCAAAAAAGCGTTTAATGGCATCCATTCTCCCTTTCCCCCCTCTTTGATGAATACGGCTCTCAACGACATGCGGGGGCTTGTGTACTATAGAAAACATTGTATTGTCAAACTGGAATATCCGATAATATCCGTCCAAGAGATACGGTTTTTCTATGGGTTCAGGAGATGGTCGAGAAGCCGAGAACATCTCGCCCGCTCTTTCACTGACAGAAAGATTTGCGAGGGCAGAAACCGGGGTGTGAAAGCGTCCCCTGCATTGCAGGGACAGGCCATCTTCGACTATCAGCAGTCTTTTCAAGCGCCGAACATTTCTTATGACCGTGCAGGATGCGGCGAAGGAAGGGATTCTATCGGGTTTGGTCTGGATTCGAAAGCCCGGCTCTTTAAGGGAGCCGGGCTTTGGAGTCCCATTTCTTCAGGGTGGCGATGTGATCTTTTGTTATAGGCAGGTGAACTATGGGTTCGTGCTTCCGGTTTTCTCTTCCGCGCCGGCAGCGGCCTCCTCCGTGGCGGATGACCCGTCATCCATCATTTTCGTCGCTTTGTCGCTCAGCTGAGAAACCCCCTCCGCGGCAGCCGACTTAGCGTCTTCGAGCATTTCCCCCGCTTTTTCCGTGATCTGCCCAGCCGCCTCTTCCGTGGCGGACACCGTGTCTTCGACCACATCCTTGGATTGAGCCTCTACCTCTCCGGCTGCTTCCTCCGTGGTGGAGGCGGCTTGATCAGCGGCTTCCTCGGCCTCATCCGCCGCCTGACCAGCGGTTTGCTCTGCCGCGGCTCCGGCTTCCTCAGCCGTTTCCGAAATTTCCTGCTTGACCTGGCCGGCCTTTTCCTCTGTGGCTGTTACCACTTCTTTAGTCTCTTGCGCCGCTTTCTGGGCATCTTCCCCGCTGCAGCCGTAGGTGAACATCAGCAGAAAACCTGCAATAATAACCCCAATCTTTCTCATGTTGTTCCTCCTCACTTCAGTTCCTTCAGATCATCGAGCCTCCCTTACACTGAGCACGACTCTGGAGCATCGGTTCTCCGATGTCAAGCCAAATAAGGTTTTAGGCCTCTCCCTGCGCCGGCCTCCTCTCTGCTTCACAGAACACGTGCCCAGGCCTCTGCGGAGGGCGGTCCAGATCTCGGAGTGAAGTCAGCGCCTTTGCTTTTAAAAGTTTCGGCGATGCAAAGCCACCTTACTGCCAGGCCGGCGAACCGGATGAGCCTCTTGATGCGGAGGTCGAATCATATGGCTCACACCCCTGCGGGATGCGCTCGAGCCTATGCACAGGATACCCTTTCGCCTCAGCCGAACCCACCAATGTCTCGTAAACGTCCTGATCCATGCCAGGGGTGCGGCTCATAATCCAGAGGTATTTGCGGGAAGGATGTCCGACCATGGCCCAGCGGTAATCCTCGTCCAACGCGATGATCCAGTAGTCGCCCTTGAAGGGCCAGAAGAACTGGACCCGGAGTTCTGCGCCGTTCGACCCCGGCACCATAAAGGCCTTGGCCGTACTCACCTTCATGGGGGCGTCGGGAGACCCCTTACGGCAGGAGTTGATGACGGCGACATAGTCCTTCATCATCGAATATTCCGCCTTCACGCAGTGGCAATCCCGCTGAAACCAGGCCGGCAGAGACGCAACGGCATACCACCGGCCCATGTATTCTGCGAGGTCCACGGATGGAACCGGCTGATTCGCCTCCTTTGGCTCAGGCAAAGAGGCGCAGCCGGCAATCGCCAAAAAGATTGCAAACATGGAGGTTTTCATCACTTCAAACAGACACCCCATAAAACGCGCTCCTCAGGTATCAGCGTCAGAGAACACAGGCAGCCCGACATAACAAACCTTCGCCGAGTCTTGTTTCGAGCCTCACGGTGGATTGTTTGACTGTGGTTACAGGATGGCCCAAGGGAATGTACAACCCATTTCATCACCCAACGCCCAGGCTGGATTACGAAGCATAGGCACGATTCTGTTTTGCACTCTTAAGAGATGGTTTTTATCATATGTGGAGCACTTTCTCCTATCAAAAAAGAGAATCAAGAAAGATAAGCAACATCCCGGGAGGAACACTTGAGCGGAAAAATCACGAAAGTATTTGTCAATCTGGGCGCTTCAAAGCCTCACCCATTTCATGTCGTCGAATCGCTCGGTGCACCGAAGAATCCTGGTGTGGTAGTTGTCTACAAATTCGTTCTTCAGTTTCATGGATACATCCCTGAAAGCCTCATTCTTGAGTAGTTTTCCTATATTTTCAGGGTCTTTCACCGTAAACTCGGCGATGATCTGGCTCGTTCCGCCGAACAGGACGTTCCATCCCCCGGTCACTTCCATGTAATCGATGGTCTGCATCACAGGCAGGTGCTCGTGGATCACGAAATCATTATAAAACTCCCTTTTTCCCGGTCTGATGTCATAGTATTGGTTGAATTTCCAGACACCTTTCTGAATCGTGTATTTCTCCCGTTTCACATTGCCTGTTGGATATAGAACGTATCGCCTGTAGTTGATAACGAGCGATCTCAGCTCGTTGTTGAGGGCATGAAACCGGCGGTTCCCTATAATCGCCACCATTTCCTGCAGCGTTTCAGTCGAGTTTACACCTATGATCCGCGGGCCGAACCCGACCTCCACATAATAGCCGCCGACAGAAACCAGCCCCATAGACGTCATCGTCGGTATATACACATCCGATATGAACCGGCCGTAGTCAGTCCCTTTACCAGGCAACACATCCCATGTCTCACAATATAGAATGGACATATCTCCACCTCCCGTGTCTCCCACTTCGTTTCCACCCGGAAATGGTTTCCAGGCTGCAACCGAACTTCCCATTCCGCAAATGAGGCCGGTTTCTTCACACCCTGCGGGTGCTCAGTCCCACCGCTTCGCGGAGGGTCCCAGTTTCTTCACTCCCTGCGGGGCAGGTCCCGGCCTGCCCATAACAAGGAAATCAAGCGCTTCCGCGGAGGCGAGCTGCAGGCCACCGCACATGCAAACATGCAGATCAGCGCGGAGATGAGCAAAAAAGATCGTTTCCGGCTGGAAACCAGGTATTGGATCGAGAACCCATCGCGAGGGGCGTATGCACGCCTCATGGCCCAGAGTGCGGCAGTCCGCGGCTGCCATCTGGCAAATCCGGCGGCACCTCGTGGATGGCACGCCCGTTGCGGTCCGCGCGAACCAGCCGATCAAGGTTCGGTGATCCGTTCGACCATTTCGGTGAGCGATTCGATTGGGGTGTCGAGAGCCACCTCGAGGGGCGTGGACAGGAAAAAACCGCTCCCTGCATCCATCACCTGCGACAGGATCGAATCGAAAAGTGCGGATCGATCCGCCGAATCCGGGAACGGGCAGGCAACCCCCGCGCATATTTCATTGCGCTCCATCAGAACGGAAAGTTTTTCCAATTCGATATCGTAGGCTTGCGCACCGGCGAAGAACACCGCATCCGCTCCGATCGAAAAATACGTCTCGAGCTCCGCGATGTCATACCGATGAAACGCCATGATCGACCGGACATCGAAGTAATCCAGCACGTTCCAGAAGGTCTGGTAAATGGGCTTGATCCGCTCTACCTCGGAAGCTTCAATTCCTTCCCAATCCTCCTCGATCAGCCAGATCGCATCGACCCTCAGGTTGCAGTAAGCCTTCACGAGATCGAGGACAATCCCCTGAATGTCATTGAGGAAGACCTTCGCTTCGGGGAAATCCGCCTCTTTGAGGCTGAAACGATCCCTCAGGATCGCACGCAGCAGCGTCACGGGGCTGTTCACCACCCCGATGACCGGGATGTCCTGGCCGATCACCTCGCGCATCTCTGCAGCAGCATCGAAGATCAGGTTAACCGGGGGAACCTCCGCCACGATGATCTCCCTGTCCGTGACGGCGCTCTTCCCGCCCGACGACAGGACCATCTCCTTGACGCCCTTCGGCACCCACTCGAAGGAGCGCCCCAGGAGTTCCAGTTCGAGATAGGGATCGTAGTGGCTCAGCACCGCATCGTAGCCGAAGAGCTCCTGAGCCGACATGAGGGCCTTGGCGAAACGGGTGCTGTCCGAGAGCATCTCCTGGAACGGCATCCTGCCGATGCGGGAGGCATAGCTGTAGACCAGAGGAATGAAAAGCGGACGCTGCAATGCCTTGTGGTCGAAGAGGTCTTTCCACAACCGCTTCGGCGATTTCTTCTTCCCCATTTCCTCGACCTCCTTCCTTCATCCGATCACCGTGTAAGGACATTGACCGTACAGGTCCTCGCATCCGCGTCCTTGTCGCCCCCCATGCACTGGGCGAGAAAGACCTTTGCATCCGGTATCTGGCGCTCCCCGGCCTCGCCCCTCAACTGCCGCACCCCTTCGACCACCTGGGCCACCCCCGTCGCCCCGACCGGATGGCCCTTGCTGAGAAGCCCGCCCGAGGTGTTGACCGGGATGCGTCCACCGAGGCGTGTGGCGCCGGATTCCACCAGACGCCCCCCTTCGCCAGCGGGGCAGAGCCCCATCGCTTCGTAATGCATAATCTCGGCGATCGTGAAGGCGTCGTGGCACTCGGCCCCGTCCAGGTCCTCGGGCCCGAGACCCGCCTGCTCGTAGGCGGCCTTGCACGTGCGGTAATCCGTCTCCCACGGCACGAGGTCGAGCGGGTTTTGATAACTGCCGGTCCTCAAAACAGAGGCCGCAAGGCGGATCGGATCGGAACGATAGTGCTTCGCCCTGGTGCCGGCGCACAGGATGACCGCCGCAGCCCCGTCGGCATTGGGGCAGCAGCTGAGCCGCGTCAGGGGGTCGGCTATCATCGGTGCGTTGAGAACGTCTTCCACCGTTATCGGCTCCCTGAACTGCGAGAGAGGGTTGAGCCCCGCGTGGAGGCGATTCTTCACTGCTACCTGCGCCAACTGCTCGGCCGTCGTTCCATACTGCAACATGTGGCGCTGGGCCCTCATGGCGAAGCTGGCCGGCGTGACAAGCCCCTCCAGGATATCCAGTTCGGTGTCCCCGCCCCCGAGCAGCCCGAAATTCGGGACGACCATCTTTTCCGCGCCGACCACGAGGGCGACGTCGTAAAGCCCCGAGGCCACACCCGTCCAGGCCAGATAGAGGGCCGATGAACCGGAGCAGCACGCGTTCTCGACATTGATGATGGGGATGCGGCTGATCCCCGCCTGCCAGAAGATCGTCTGCCCGCCGGTGATCACCCCGTGCAGATCCCCGGCAAGCGCATACGAGCAGAAACCCGCTTCGATCTCCGCGGGCCGGATGCCGCCGTCTTTCATCGCCTCCAGTATCGGCAGGGTGGCCAGATCCATGAACGACGTTTCCAGGTGTTTACCGAAACGCGTCATCCCGACGCCGATGATATCGACCTCTCTCATGCCTTCTCCTTGGATGCTTCAGGCGTAAAATAGTAGCGCAGGCACGGCTCATGGTCGGCCCCCAGGCCCAACGGGGCCACCCGCAATCCCATGGGCATCCCGATCGCCAGATCCTCGAGCCTTTCCGGGTCGAGGAGACTGATGATGCGCAAGCCGTCGGCCTGCAGGTCGACATAGCCTACGGCATATGGCTGAGGCAGCCCGAAGGGGGCCTTGGTCCGCACCAGCGCAAAGGAGTACAGGGTGCCCTTGTCCGAGAGCGGGACCCTTTCTACAGCCCCCTGGCACGTCGGGCAGACGAAGGGCTCGGGGAAAAACTTCCGCTCGCAGCGAGGGCAATATCCGCCCAGGAGCCGCGCCGGCGGGCCCTTTTCCAGGACGCCTTCCAGAACCGGTTTCACTGTGTCACGCATGCGAACCTCCAGGATTCATGCCGCTATTTCTTGCTGATGCCGTTGAATATGAACTTCACAATCGTATCCCCGATCTCCTCTGGCTTGAGTTCACCGCTCTCTTTGTACCAGCGGAAAAACCAGTTGATCATGCCGAAGATGCTGAAACCGAGCACGGTGAGGTTGATGTCCTCCATCTGATTCTGCGCGATCATCTCCCTGAGGGTCTTCATGTAGACAGCGCGGATCTCGCGCTGATACTCGTCGACAATCGCCTTTCTTTTTCCTTTCAGCCAGTAATTCTCTTCCACGACGATCTTCGTCGTCTTCTTGTTTCGCAGCCCATGGGTGATCATGTGGTGCAAAAGCATCTCACGCAGCCGCTCCGCAGGATCATCGACGCGGGCTTCGATGCCTCTCAGACTGGAAAGCAATTCCTGAGATGCAATCGAGATGATCTGAAACAGGATTTCTTCCTTGTTCTTGAAATAATGATACAGCAAGGAGTTGCTGACGCCTGCCTTGAGTCCGATCTCGCGAATCGATGTGCCGGAGTAGCCCTTCTTGTAGAAGAGGTCTGCGGCCGCCTTGAGCAATAGATCCTGGGTGTTGGCCGGCATCGCATCCCCTCCTTTGCGGGCCCGTCCTTTTGTGGTCATCCGTTCCCCTCCGATTCTTTCAAAACCGCCTGCACACCATTCTCGAAGATCCCTCCGCCCTTTTGGCCGATCCATTTCGCCGCTGCGCGGCTGCTCCTCCCTGAAGCCCTTCACCGTTTGACTTTGTACCCGGCCTTCTCCCTGTCCCAGGTATCCGACGTCACCCCCTGATCCCGCAGCAGATTCTTCTGAACGCGCTGCGTCGGGGTCTTCGGCATCGCCGCCATGAAGCGCACGTAGCGTGGGACCATGAAGTACGCCATCCGCTCCTGGCAATAGGCCATCAGCTCCTCGGGAGAAAGCGCTTTCCCCGGCTTCAAGGTGATCACGATCATGACCTCGTCCTCGCCCAGGTCCGACTTGACCGCCACGGCAGCGGATTCGAGGACGGAGGGGTGGGAATTGATCACCTTTTCGACCTCATAGGAAGAGATGTTCTCTCCCCTTCTTCTCAAGGCGTCCTTTTTGCGGTCCACGAAATGGAAATATCCGTCTTCATCGCAGTAGAGGTAGTCACCCGTGTGAAACCAGAGATCCCGCCACGCCTCCACCGTCTTCTCGGGCATGTTGTAATACTCGAGGAAGATGCAGTAGGGCTTGAGCGGACGCAGCAGCACCTCGCCGGGGGTGTTGGGGCCCACCTCGCTCTGATCGTCGTCCACGACCTTGACGGTGTAGTCGGAGCGGCACCTGCCGCACGTCCCGGGTTTGCGCCTGCCGATCGTATTCTGAAGGGGGATGCCGATCTCGCTCATGCCGTACCCCTCGAGCAGGGTCACCCCGAAGCGTTTTTCGAAGGCATCGAAGAGATCCATAGGCGCCCCGCCGCCGACCATGATCCGCAGCGGGTTGTCCGCATCGTCCGGCCTGGGATCCGCCTTGTACAGGATGGGCAGAATGCCGCCGATGTAGTTGAACTCGGTGCAGCGGTACCGCCCGATATCGTCCCAGAACCGGGAGGCTGAAAACCGTTCGCACAAAACCATGCGCGCCCCGCTCAGCATGGCCGGCAGGGTGGACAGGACCTGGGCATTGCCGTGAAAGAGCGGCAAGGCATTGTAAAGGCAGTCCTCTTCCGTGTAGCTGGTGACGTCGCAGATGCATTCGGCCATGTAGATGCCATAGTTCTGCGGGAGAAGCGATCCTTTGGACGGACCCGTGGTCCCCGAGGTGTACATGATGATCTGCGGGTCCGACCAGACGACGTCCGCCGGTTCGTAGAGCCCATCGTTGTCTACGAGCGAAGCCCAGTCGACGATCCTTTTCCCGCCTGCCGGGGGGCGATCAGCCTCTCCGCCCAGGAGGACCAGCGTCTCCACCTTCGGCAGATCACCGAGGATGGGCAGCACCCGATCGAGGTAACGGGCATTCATGACGATCATGTGGCTGTCGGACTGGTCCGCCATATAAGTCAGAATGTCGCCCTTGTGCGCGGTGTTCAGCGGCACCTCGATCGCACCCAGCTTGGAGAGCCCGAACCAGACGAACAGGAACTCGGGCGAGTTGTCCATGATGATTGCGACCTTGTCTCCCTTCTCGATCCCCGCCTTCTGGAACCCCGAAGCGGCGCGGTTCGCCATCCGGTTCAAATCGTTGAAACTGTATTCCTTCTCGTTGAAATAAAGGAACGTCCGATCTCCGTACTTCGCTGCCTGCCTCTCGAGGAGCGCGTGCTGTACCCGCTCCCGTGCCATATTTGCTGAATCAGACATACCAATCCTCCACGTCCTTTCTTCAAATTCTCTCGCTCCCCGCCCGATCGCAGGGCAACCTTCAGATCGGCCCGGAAGCATCAACGCTCTTTTTGCTTCCCCCCTAACGGAAGCAGATTCTCAGGTCCGGTTGGGAAGTCAAACGCCCGCCTCGCCCCCCGTTCGATCGGATGGAGACACCGAAGCCCGTTTGCCGGCGCAAACGCTTGCCTCGTGCCCCCCGCCCGAACGGAGGTCCATGCGGCGCTAAGCCGCAGCCGCCTGCGAGGGATTGGGGTAATGGCCATAGTACTTCAAGATCCCGGCTGGCGGCCGCCTCGTCAGCCATTCCTTCTCAAACGTCTCGTAGTCCTGCCCCAGCTGCAGCCTCTCGGCCAGCGCCTTCTCGCGAAGCGCGCTTGTCGCGGCCTGATCGACGCGGAAGGTCGTCTCGTCGTAAACGACCTTGTAGACGTTCTTCGCCTGCCAGGCGGTCGTAATGCCCGCCTTGACATCCGCCGCGACCGCTTCGGGATTCCTTTCGAGCACATCGCCGTAGCCGGCCCCGCCGCCCGCCGCAATCAGGAAAACATCGCCCTCTTCATAGGGTCTGAAGGAGGTGACGACCTGGTGCATCTCGTGGAGGCCTCCAAGGCTCTGCCCCTTCTCGAGTTCCAGAAGGCTCGAAGGGATGGCCGGGCTGCTTTCGGCCCACAGCCGATCCAGTCCCGGCTTCCGGATGGAGTGCACCGCCGGGGTCGCGGCGGCATAGCCGCCGAACAGGCCGGTGCAGGAGGGGAATTTCGATCCGAAGCCGAGGGAGCCCATGAACACGAGCGGGACCTTGTGCACGACGAGGCCGTATCCCAGGCCGTTTCCGCCCCGGTATCTGCCCATGCCGTGGTTCTGAAAGAAGTTTCGGAAGAGGTAGACGAACGGCCTGTCCGCCTCGGTCGTCTCCACATCGCTGCAGTCGCTCATCGTCGCGAAAAAGGACCCGGCCACGTCCACGCCGTCCATATCCGGGCGCGCACCGCAGCCGGTCCCGTTCATCTCGGCGGAGATGTCGGCCATGGGCTCGCCCCACTGGTTGAAGCCGCCATAGAGCGCAAAGCCGAAGCCCGTGTACCACGGGGCGACGGCGTGCAGGCGGTCCTGGCTGTAAATGAGCTTCGCGCCGACGTGGAAAAACGACTGGGAAAACGCCGTCTGGATGAACGGCGCCACGCCGGTGGGCGTCTCACCCGAGGCGTTCACCAGGCTGTTCTCCGGGAACTCCCACTCCAGGATGTCGAGCAGCGCGTTGTTCGCCGGCAGGTTGTGCAGGAACCACCCGCACAGATAGACCATCGCCAGACCGATCACCCCCTGAAAGTAGGTGTTCAGGGGCTTGTCGGGGATCGTCGGGGAGCTGTCCCTGAGGTTCAGCCTCATGGTCTCGCCCCGCTTTTCCAGCTCGAGGTTCAGTTTGATGAGGCTCGAATCCTCCCCCGCACAGTCCATGAAGACTTGGTGGCGAAACATGCCGTCGGGGAGTTCGGCCACCTTCTTCCTGGCCGCCTCCGCCGTGTCCGCCAGAATCTTTCGGAGACCGCCGATAAAGAGATCCACGCCCTTTTTCTCGAGGACATCCAGGATCCGGCGCTGCGCGATCCGGCAGGCGGCCAGCCGCGCCTTGAGGTCCAGGATGAACGTGCGCGGGTCCCTGCCTGCGTTGGCGAACATGTTCAACAGGTCTTCCCGCAGGGTGTAGTTCTCGCCGATCTTCAGCGGCGGGACGAGGAAGCCTTCGTCATAACGTGAACGCGACGTGGTCGGGGAGCCTCCGGGTTCTGTGGAGCCGTTCTCCCCCGTGTGGACGACCGCCCCGGTGAAGCAGACGAGCCTGCCCTGGTAGAAGATGGGCACGGCGACGCCCATGTCTCCGCCGTGGACACCGCAGTAAAACGGGTCGTTGAAGAAGAAGGAATCGCCCTCCTTGACCTGCACCGATGGCTCATTGAGCCAGTGCTTCACGATGTACTTGATCGGGATCTGCCCGAGGGCGGCGTGGAAAAAGATGCCGGTTGCGCAGACCGCCAGATCCCCCTGCGCGGTGTAGATCCCGAAGGCCACATCCCCCCAGCGCATGCCGGCGCTCGCGCCCAGCTTCTGGGTGGTCTCCTTCCCCTCGAGGGCGATCATGTTGACCTTGTGGCTGAAAATCTCGAGCTCGACCGGGTCCAGCTTCTCCATGGCCCGGGCTTCATCAGGCGTGATCGGCTCCGGCCGCAGCCGCTGCACGACCTCATAGTCTCTGCCGTAGGTGTTCACTTTCATCATCCCTCCTTCCGATCGTCAAGAAAGCTTGCGGGCCGGATCTTCGGCGACAACCTCGCCCGGGCGGTCTCCCGCCGGCTCCAACAGCCCCTGTCCATAGGGGTCCAGGGTGAATCGCCAACCCGGATTGATGACCCCCGTCGTCTCCCTGGCCTCGATCACCGCGGGGCCGGGAATCACGTCCCCGGGCATGAGCTCCTCGAAGACATAGATCCCCGTTTCGACGAACCGCCCCAGGTCGACGAAATAGACGGGGCGAGTCTCCTTGCGTGCGGCTCCGGGGGTCTTCCTGCCGGCGCCCTCCGCAGGGCTCAGCTCGAGATGGCGGGTGGAGACGCTCGCCTTCAGGAAAAAATTCTCCACCTGGATGCCGCCCTGCGGAAAGGCGGCCTCCGGCGAATAGGTCCTGGCGTAGGTCTCCCCGAAGGCGTCGCAGATGTCCTTCACATCCTGGAGGGAGCCGATCTCGAGGTGGGGCGATTCCAGCTTGGTGTAGTTGTACTGCATCCCGTAGCGCATCTCCAATTCGAGCACGAACTGGATCTCCGCCTCCGATGAACCCTCCATTTTCAAATCCCGAAGCGCCAGATCCTTCAGCTCCCGCACGACGCCGTTGAAGGCCTCGTAGTCCTCCGTGTAGGACTGGGTCGCGTATTGAAAGAGCTTGATCGTCCGCGTCCGGTCGAAGACCTGCATGACATCGACCGTGGACGCCCCGAAGGCCCCGAAAACCGGGGAAAACGGCGACATGATGACCTTCTTGATCTCGAGATAGGGTGCGATGTCGAGGGCATGGCAAGGGCCCGCCCCGCCGCAGGCCAGCAGCACGAACTCCCGCGGGTCGTAGCCTTTGAGGACGACCTCGTTGAAGACCTCCTGCCCCATCTTAGCGTCGATGATGCGCCGGATCCTCGCCGCCGCCTCCACCACGTCGATCCCGAGCGGGTCGGCGATCTTTTCACCGATCGCCTTTTCGGCCAGTTCTTTCTTGAGCTGCATCTTTCCGCCCAGGTAATTGTCGGGGTTGAGGTAGCCGAGGACGAGGTCCGCATCGGTCACCGTCGGCTCGGAGCCGCCCTGATCATAGCAGGCGGGACCGGGCATCGAACCGGCGGACTGGGGGCCGACCTCCAGCCTGTCGCCGAAGAGGGTGTTGATCCAGGCGATGGAGCCTCCCCCCGCACCGATCGACTTGACCTCGATCGCCGGGATGTTCGTGCGCCAGCGGTCGATGACGGGAATGAAATCGTAGGTCTTGATCTGGCCGTCCGACACGACCCCGATGTCGTAGGATGTCCCCCCCATGTCCGTGAAGATGAGGTTGTCCATGCCGTACATCCCACCGATGTACCGGCTGCCGTGCAGACCAGCCACAGGGCCGGCGTTGTAGGTGAGGATCGCACGCGTCCGGGTCACCTTCTTCATGCCCCCGACGTTCTGGACGAGCGCCAGGGGTTGACTGTACCCGTTGTCCTTGAGCTCCCAGATGAGCCTCGTCAACTCCTCGCCCATGACGCTGTGGATGTAGGCGTTGACGATCGTCGTCGTGAAGCGGGTGTACTCGCCCATCTTGGGGGAAATCGTGTGGGAGAGAAAGACCGGCATCGAACCGAGGTAGTCTTCCGGGTATTCCTCTTCGATGATCTGCTTCACCATCGTCTCATGGATCGGGTTGTAACAGGACCACATGAGGCTAACGACATAGCCCATCGCGCCGTTTTCCATCAGGCGCTGCAAATTCTCGAGCACGTCGTCCCTCTTCAACGGCATGATCACGTTCCCGAAGGAGTCGATCCGCTCGCGCAGGCCCACGATCATATCCCGTGAAATCAGGGGCTCCGGCTTCTGAATGCGGGCCAGGTTCTTCGTTTCATGACCGAACAATCCGTCCGCCCAGGATCGGCCGCGCCCGATGGCAATGGTGTCCTCGAACCCGGCCGTCGTGATCAGCCCGAGTTTCGGCCCGGTCCGTTCGATCAGGGCGTTGGTCCCCAGGGTCGTGCAATAGCGGATCGATTCGCAGCCGTTCATGAATTTCTTCAAGGGCAGGTTGAAATCCTTTGCCAGTTCCCGCAGGCCCCTCATGAAGCCGACAGAAAGATCGTAGTGGGTGGTCGGCGACTTTGTGATCGCAAAACGACCGCCATCCTGTTCCGCAAAAAAATCGGTGAAGGTTCCGCCGATATCCACCTCGACTGTGTAGCTCATCTTCCCCCTCCTGTCGCTATGCCGTGTCTCTCCTTCAGCGCATCGATATCCAGTTCTATGTCGTGGGTGATCGGATGGCCGGGCGGGAGATACTGGTTCTCGACCATCAGGCCGCATTGTGGACAATAGAATTCTATGATTCGACACCACTCGGGGTCGGGGGCGTAGGTGTACGCGGCGTCCTTCGCCAGAGGCTCGTGGATCTCCTCGGGTGTTCTTTCCCGCACCAGGCAGCCCTTCTTGTAGTTGTCCCGGGCACTGACCAACTCCCGGTTGCACCGGTTGCAGCACCACATCTCCTTTTCGAGATCGATATCAAGCGCGTCGGTTATTCTGATCTTCATGCTGTCGCCTCCTCGAAAATCCCGTTGCAGTAGGCATCCACCGTGTAGGTCCAACCCTCCCTCACCACGTAGGTCGTATCGACGGCCTCGACGATCGCCGGCCCTTCGACCACATTTCCGGGCGTCAGTTTGCCCCTCTCGTAGATGGGCGTCTCGACGAACCCATCCTCGCTCCAACAGACCTCTCGCGTGCCCATGCGGGCCGGAGAAGGATCCCGCGCGCCCGGCTGCTGCTCCGTGATCTCGTAGTGGGGGATCGCCGCGGTGGCGTGGAGAAAAACGACAGGCGAAAAAACGCTTTCGGCCTCCGAGAACCTGGGCGCCTGTTTTTGGAGGGTCTCCGCCATTCCGGCCTCCCAGTCGAGCCCCCTGATCCGGATCCGGCCCTCGGGCGTGTCATCCCCGGAACTCAAGAAGAACTCCACGCTGTAGCGCACGTCCGATTCGTCGAACCCCTCTCCCCGCATGTCGCGTGCCGCGCCGGCGTGCATCTCCTCGAGGACCCGGCTGATTTCACTCCCCGTGCTCATCCTCCCGTTCTCTTTGATCCAGTGCCCGAGGCGCCGCGAGTAGATGTGCCAGATGTCCATGCTGGAGAGCGAACACGCCGAGAAGACGGAGGCATACCGTGGCGCGATGATCTTCCGGATGCCCGCGTGCCTGGCGAGGCCGCAGCAATGGGCCGAACCCGCGCCGCCGTAGATGACGAGGACCGGATCGAGATCGGGGCGGATTGAATCGGCCGTCGCCTTCAACTGCACCCCCATGGTCGCATCCACGGTGTCCCTGATCGCCAACGCCGCTTCGAGCACGCTCTTGCCGGTTGGGGAGGCCACCCTGTTTTCGATCGCTTCGAAAGCCTTTTGGGCATCGAGCTGCATCTTGCCGCCGAGATAGTTGGCCGGATCAATGCATCCCAGGACGATGTCCGCGTCGGTCACCGTCGCGTTCGTCCCCCCGAGGCCGAAGCAGGCGGGGCCCGGAAGCGCGCCCGCCGACTGGGGGCCCACCTGAAGACGCCCTTTGCGCACGCTCGCAATGGACCCTCCGCCCGCCCCGATGGCCTTGATGGCGACCATTGGCGTGCTGAGGGCAAGGCCCTCCACATCCGGCTTCAGGGTGAAGTTGGGCTGTCCGTTCATCACGATGCCCATGTCGAAGGAGGTGCCGCCCATATCGCCGGAGACGAGCTTCGGGGCGTTGTAGAGCCGCGCGAGCGCCGCGACGCCCATGAGGCCCGCGGCGGGCCCGGAGTTGTAGGTGTTGATCGCCCTCGTCTTGGACACCCGGGCAACGCCGCCCGTGGCATGCACGATCAGCAGGGGGCGGCTGTAGAACCGCTTGCGCAGGTCCTCCCCGGCCTTGTAGAGGAATTTGACGAGCCGGGCGTGGATGTAGGCATTGAACACGGCGGTGTTGACCCGCTCCTGGTCACCGGGCAGCTGGCTGACATCGGATGCGAGAAACACCGGCACCGATCCGAGGTAATCCCGCGGGTATTCCTCCTTGATCCAGCTGCGCACCCGGCGTTCGTGAGCGGGGTTGTAGACCGAGTTCCCCAGACAGACAACGAGGCATCGGGCACCCTGATCGAGCAGTTCCTGGGCCGATCTCAGCACCTCCTCCCGGTCGAGGTCCGCCTTCTCGTTCCCTTCTTCATCGACCTCCCCTTTCAGGCTTCGGATCATCTCCGGGTAAACGAGGGGCGAATCATCCTCCTCGTTCACCACCTCGAGACCCTCCTCCCGGCCCCGGCTCACCAGCAAGCCGATCTTGGTCCCATTCCTTTCGATCAGGGTATTCGTGCCGATGGTGGATGAAAATCGAATCACGTCCGTCTGCGCCAGGAGATCTTCGACTCCGATCTGGAAGGACTCGGCTCCTGATCTGATACTATTCATCAGGCAGACGGTAAGATCATGAGGTGTCGTCGGCACTTTGACCGTGTTGACTCTGCCGCCCCCCATAAAAAATCCATCCGTAAACGTACCTCCCGTGTCAATATCGATCGTGTATCCCATAACCATCCTCCCCGCTTAGTTTTTTCGCTGCAAATCCCTTTCAAACGATCTTCCGATGCATCGCCGGTCTCAAACCTGCATAAAACCTCCGTGGATTTCAAAGATTAGGGTTGCCCATACCGAATGATTTCCGATGCCAGCCGTTCGACTGCCTCCCTCCAAGACATCCACCGCCGTGCCCGAGCGGTTCGAGCAGGCCTTGCGCCGGCGGCGAGGCGCGCGGGGTCGGGTCGGAGGCCCTTTTACGCAGAAAGAGACCGCTCGAAAAGCCGCACTGAAATTGGGTCAATGGGATTAATGATTAAAAAAGAGCGCCACCCTAAACCACTTGTTTTACGTAATGAATAAACACATTAATGATTGAGCGACCGATCAATTTATAGACGCTGGAAACGTCTTTTGTCAAGAGAAATTTATTGAGCGACCGATCAATTTGACATTTTTTCCGGCGGCGGTGTCAAGGCAGGGAATTCGGGAAAGGTGCGGTCATGCCCCCCGGACCACCCGGGAGGCATGACCTACGCCTGGGGGGGAGAAAGGCTAACAGGCGTATTCGGGGTTGATCGGACCGGCGGCAAGCATCGCTTCGACCTCGTTCTCCTTGAGGGAGTAGCGCAGCAAAAACTCCTCGTCGGATACGTCAGGGCCGATCCCGCTCGCCTTGCGGATCTCTTCAACGGTGGGTTGAGGAAACTGCTCTTTCATCATTTTCTTTGTCTTTTCGAGGCTGTGAACCTTGTCCAGCACGTCGGGGGCGATCGGTGCCGGCGACTCTCCGAAGTAGCCCAGAACATATTGGATGATCCCATCGGGTACGATCTTGTAGCGCTTCCCGGAGATGATGTTCATCGCCGCCTGGGTGCCCACGAACTGGCTGAGCGGGGTGACCATGATCGGGTAGCCGAGTTCCTTCCGGACCAGCTTGATCTCCTCGATCACCTCGGGCAGGCGGTGCTCCATCCCCGCCTCGCCCAGCTGCCGTCTGAGCGTCGAGACCATGCCGCCGGGGACCTGATGCTCATAGTAGGCTGCATCGTAGGCGGCCGGTTTCCCGGGCGCCCTCCCCTCTTTCTCCGCTATGGCATAGAGCTGCTCCGAGACGCGTTTCAGGGCCTCCACCGCTACATCCGTTTCGCACTCCAGGGCGCTCACGCCTTCGACGATCTCGAAGATCGAGGGCTGGGAGGTCCCGTCGGCAAGGGGCGGGATGGCCGTGTGCAGCACGTCGATCCCCTGGCGGATCGCCTCCAGGTAGACCTGCGGCCCGAGCCCCGCGCTGCAGTGGGTGTGGATCTCGAGCGGCTTCTCGCCGATCGCCCCGCGGATGACGGGCACCAGCTCCCGGACGCGGTCAGGGGTCAGCAGCCCTCCCTGATCCTTCAGGTAGACCGTGTCGACATCCCTGCAGGCGGCGATCTCCCGGGCCTTCCCGGCATAGTAGGCGTCGGTGTGCACCGGACTGATGGAATAGGAAAGCGCCACCACGAACTCCTCGATCCCGGCCTGCTTGGCCATCCGGGCGTTCTTCGAAATCACGTCGATGTCGTGCGCAGCGTCGATCAGCCAGACCCGCCGGATCCCATTGGCCGCCACGGTCTTCAGGACGAGTTCCACGATCGAATCCGGCGACCGCACGAATCCGATAAAGCGCCTGCCGGTCGTGCCGAAGCTGAGGGGGGTCCGGGGCATGGCCCTGGCCGCCAGCCGGATCTTCTCGAACGGGTTTTCCTTGTGATACTTGACGGAAACCCCCATATGGATGCTGCTGATGAAGTCGATCGCCTTGAAGCCGGCCCGGTCCATGTCCGCGGCCACGCTCAGGATCATACCGGTCGTAAGACCCGTGGCATCCCACAGACTCTGATTGCCGTCCCGCAGCGTCGTATCCACAAATCGTATTTTTTTCATAACATTCTCCAGGTCTCGAAAATCCTCTCGGCGGCGTGCGGCATCCGTCGCGGACGAAGCCGCCGGCAAAACCACCTGCAAAATCGGGGTTCACGCCCCCCGTGCGGAGCAAGGGGGGCGCCGTCCCGTCCGCGGCGGTTTTGGCCCGGCCGCTCCCGCCTACTCCTCGTAGAGCTTGCGGATGAGTTTCCCTTTGTACTGATATTGCGGCAGTTCCTGGACGAGCTCGACCTCGGCCTGGAAGATCAGCCTGGCCCGCAGTTCCCTTTCCAGGAGCTTCTTCAGTTCCTTCAGATCCCCGGGCTCCTCGCCGAGCTCGGCCTTGATCTTCAGGGGAGGCTTCACCGCAGTCCCGGGCTCTTCCAACTGCACCTCGATCTGGCCGCTCAGGCGCGGTTTGAAGGTGGTCGCTACATCCTTGATGGCGAGCGGATAGACATTGACCCCCAACACGGTCAGCATGTCATCGTAGCGCCCCAGCACCTCGATCCGCATCCCGCCCCGTCCGCAGTCGCACCGGTCGACCCCGACGACGCGCACATGGTCCCGCGACCGGTAGCGCAGCAGCGGCATGGCCTGATGGATCAGGCCGCTGTAGACGAGCTCACCCGTGGCGCCTTCCTTGATCTCCAAAGGCTTGTCGGTCTCCGGGTCGATCAGTTCGACGTGGACGATCCCCTGCGCCATGTAGTGCATCCCGGCGCGCCCGCGGTTCTCGACGCATTCGCCCCAGACGATGCAGGCCTGCTCCCCCATACCCATCCCTTCGATGACGGTGGCGCCGAAGGATTCCTCGATCAAGGGCCTGACCGCTTTGGTCCCTCCCTCCGCGCCGCCGATGATGCGCCTGATGCCCAGCTTTTTGGGATCGAGCCCGGCCTTTTCGATCTCTTTCAGCAGGTAGCTCCAAAAGGAGACCGTGGAGTGCAGGGCGTTTGCGCTTTGGTATTTGAAGGCGCTGATGACCCGGTCCGTGTTGAACCCGGTCGGGAAGTTGACCGCCCCCATCTTCTCCAGGCCCTCGCGGAAGGTGTCGGCAATGAACGGGGCGGTCGGGATGTTGACGACGATGCTGTCCGGCCGGATGCCTCCGCCCCAGGCAAAACGGGCGATCACCTCGGCGTGGATGTTCACGATGTCGCTCTGCGTCAAACCGATGTAGGTCGGGATCCCCGTGGTGCCGCTCGAGGAATACACCCGGCTCAGATCGACGATATCCACCGCGCGGTGCGCCCCCACCGGGGCATTGCGCATCTGCGCCTCGCGCAGTTCACTCTTGACGGTGAAGGGCAGCTGGTCGATCTGTTCGATGCTCTTGATGTCCCCGGCCTCGAGGCCGGCCGCCTTGAATTTCTCCTGATAGAGCGGCGAGTGTTTGCTGACATGCTCCAATTGTTTCAAAAACAGCGGGTTGTGCAGTTCATTGATCCTGTCGACGGTAAGCGACTCCATTTTTTCGTTGAACAATCTCGGCCATTGATCCGCCATGACGTGTCTCCTTTCCTATTCGCCCGCGAATAAGGCGGGCGCACTCTATTTTGAGGCCGCCTCTATCAGCGATCCCTTTTTATGAATTCATCGAGGATGTCGACCATTCGCTCGGCCATGGGCATATCCTCGAGGTTGCAGTCGATCTCTTCGAGCGGGATGTCCGCTCTGAGATGCCTCTTCAACTCCTCCACGAACAGCCGGTCCTCGGCCGGGTCATAGAGGATCCCCCCCTCCTGGTCGATCGATGACCAGCCCCGCAGGGGAATGACCAGTTTGAGGGGGCCTTTCGCCCGGTTCATCTTTTCCGCATACATCCGCGCGCCGACCAGGAGTTCATCGACCGGGAAGCGCGTCATCGCCCGCATCTGATCGATCTCCAACACCCGGCCGCCGGCGACGTATTTCGGCCGGTTGTGCCGGGTGGGCCCGGCCCCGGTCAGATTGAGGCAGCAGGGCGCCCAGACCTGGGGGATGCCCCTTTCCAATGCGGCGTCCAGCCGCTTCATGCCGGCGGCGCGGTTGCCCTTGAACTTCTCTTCGACCAGCCCGGCCGGGACGATTTCGACGACACCGTCGAAGAACCCCTGTTCGATGAGACGGTCCATGGCCCGGTCGCTGACCCCCTGGGCGTGGAACGGGAAGACATGGTATCCCCTCTCGGTCAGCAGCTTCTCGACGTTCTTGGCGCATTGGTCCGAAAAACCCAGTTCCGTGATGGCCACCGAGGGATAGGGCAGCTTGAGGGAGCGGCAGTCCATCGACTGCTCCGCCATGCCGCAGATCGCCCCCGCCACCTGCGCGAGCGCGTTTTTCATCAGATCGCTCATCCCGGACACCTCCAGGATGATCTGCATTACGGCGAGATCCGTCGCCTCGAACCAGCGGTTGATGTACGCGGGCATCGCCGCCGGGGTGGCTATGAGCTTGGGGACCCCGAAGGGCAGCCGGGCCATCACCCGCGCGCCGACCAGGGCGATCGTCGCGCCTCCCAGGGCCACGATGCCGTCCAGCTTCCCCTCCGAGAGCAGGCCCAGCGCGGTCTCGACAGCCCCGGCCGTCATGGCATCCGTCACCCCCGCCCTGTCCCGGGACCCTCTCAGCTGCTCGATGTCTTTGCCCACTCGCGCAGCGATCTCGCCCGGTCCGATGTCCGCGTCGACCGAAGGCCGTTTCCCCATGCTGATATCCATCAGGATGGGCCGGAACCCGATCTCCTCGATCCTCCGCCTCAGGAAGCCGAGCTGCTCCCATTTTGTATCGGTTGTCCCGATCATGACGATACTCTTAGCCATCCAAACCCTCCTTCCGGGTGGTCACAATCGCTTGTAGTTGAACATCACCGCCAGGAGCTTCGCCTTCTTCTCCCCGACGCTGCGCCCGTAATGCGGCACGCCCGCATCGAAATAGACGCAATCGCCCTCCTCCATCATGGTGCTCTTGCCGTCATAGACGAACTCGTGGCGACCCTCCAGCACGTAGAGGAGCTCTTCCCCTTCGTGCTGGAAAACCCCCTTTTCTTCGAAGGCCGGCTCGATGATATAGGGGAGCATGTTCTTGCCCGGCTTTTTCGAGGCCAGGGCTTCATACTTGTAGCCGTAGAAGGCGCCTACGGTTTCGACGACCTCGCCCGCACCGCGCCTGGTGAACGTAATGCGCGGGTCGATGTCCTCTTCCCCGTTTCCTTCGAAAATGAATCGGACATCGACCCCAAGCGCATTGGCGACCTTGTTGACCGTGGAATAAGGCGGAGCCTTCTTCGACCGTTCGATCTTGGAGAGATAACTCTTGGTCAATCCCGTAAGATCCGCCAGTTCCTGAAGGGTCATGCCCTTCTTCTCCCGCAGATTCCTGATATTCTGTGTAATCCATTCTTCCTGCATACGCTTCTCTTCCATGTCATGGCACATTCACAGAGCGCAATACTCTCCGCCAATGCCTGCTTGTCACTCGCGGCGACCCCCGAGGGTCAGCCGGTTTTCTGGGCACACGTTCATTCAAATGCTTGACTTCGCTCTTTCGATATCTCCCCGAAAAAACACCTTTCCTATCGAATCTAATGTCCACCCGGGAATGATCGTCCAGCGCGACCCCGTTTCCGATCCGGAACTGAGGATTTCTCTCCACCGGCTTCGCCGCACCGGCAAACGTGCAGATTGACGCCGATATGGGCGAAAAGGACCCTTTCCGGATGGAAACGAATCTAGGCTTTGATATAGACGACGCCCAGATCTCCGTCTATCCGGATAGTCATGCCGGTCCTGATCTTCTGGCTCCCTTCGACGCATCCGGCCACGCAGGGGATCCCGTATTCCCGCGCCATGATCACAGGATGGGACAGCGCACCTCCTCCGTCCGTCACCAACCCTTTAATCACGCTGAAGGCAGCGGTCCAGGCGGCCGATGTCCCGGGGGCCACCAAGATCTCACCGGGCTCCACCTCCGGAAGCTGATCCGCGCTCATGATGACCCTCGCCCTTCCTTCATACACACCCGGGGCTGCGGCTGCGCCGTAAAGATCCGCCTTGAGTTCCTCCCGTACGATCGGGACCTGCGTCGAAACCGAGAGTGTCGGGTCACTCTTCAGGACGTCCTGCGCCTGGGAGATGTCCCCGTAAAAAGGAACCGGCTCGATCTTCGAATTCGCTTCCCAGGCCTCCTTGCGCCTCTGGACATAAGGCCGCAGGTCGACCTTCCCCATAGGGATGGCAGCCTTGCGGATTTCATCGGGGTGCAGGAAATGGATGTCTTCGGCCGAGTCGATGCATCCGGCCTGGGCGAATCTGCGGCCGAACTCGGTCACGATCCACCGCCCGAGCGCCCCGACATAAAAATCACAGAAGTAGGTGTGGTCTTCGCTCCAATACCCCGATCTCTGCGCCGCTTTCATCAGCACCTCAAAGGAATCCTTCACCTCCGCCGGAACCTTTTCGAGAACACTTTTCTCGGTTTGCTCCCTTTCCAATATGATGCGGCCCCGCTCGGTGTCGAAGGTGAACTCCTCATCCTTCATCAGCATCTTCACCCGGTTCAAGGCCAGCGAAGGCCTTTCGATCCAGGCCGGGGTGTCATAGGCATGCATCCGTTCACACCGCCACCCATGCCGGGTAAGGAACGCGTGGTATTCTTCCAGCCACTCTTTCCCTCTTTCGTTCTCGTTCAACAGGCGCAGAATCTCCTCCCTGTCCGAGCCTGAAAATGCCTCTTCGAGTCCCATCGAAACCGCTTTTCTGCTGAGCCGCCACAATTCCCGCATCACCTTGACATCCTGGTTTTCGAAACCGGACATGAGCTTGCCGAAATCCGGATCGATGGGGGCGTCGCGGCCGAAAAGGTCCTTCCACATCAACTGAAAGAGGCCGTTGATATAATAGGAGGCCATCATCATGATCATGTGGATTTCACCTTCCTTGCGGTTGATGGTATAGGTGAAGTCGAGGAAAAACGAAAGCAGCTCGATGTTGGTCAGCCTCTTGATATCACCCCAGTCCTTCAGCCCCCTCGATTCTTTGGCCTCTGTGTAAAGCTCGATCAGTTCCTTCTTGTACCCATCCCAGACCGCATCGAAATCCTGCAGAAACGGCTTGATCTTCTGTCTGAAATAAGGTTCCCTCTCCCTCCGCTCCTCCTCAGTGGTCCGAATGGCGGTGATGTAGGGGTATCCCTGAATAAATCTCGAATCCCATCCACGCGTCGTCGGCAGAAAGAGGGTTTCCGAGCCGTATCTGAATCCGGAATAATACCAGTACCAGCCGATCCCGATATAAAGAGGCTTCATAGCCGGTTTTCCATGCACGACATCGCACAGCAGCACGCCGTAGCTTTGGGGATCTTTCTCATCGTCGAATTCGTAGAAAGACAGATCATAAGCAGGATGAAGCATAAAGGCCTCCCTTTGGTCAGTGCGTTAAAAAAATGTGATTTACTGGATCCCTTTTCCGCGCATGTCTCAGGTCCCCATCCTCGATAGCATCATATCGAGCACCTTGTCGACAGGGTCTTTTTGCTTGGCTACGACTTCAGCGCGGGTCTGAAGAAGGAGGATGCTCATCGGAAAGACGAGATCCTGATCGATGGCCCACTCGCAGTCTTGTGGAACATTGAAATGTTCTTCGAGCACCTTTCCGAGACGGCCCAATTCTGCAGCCTCTTCATCGCTGATACAGAACTGACGGCGCATATTCTCAGGTGTTTCCACCTCTTTTGTTCCCAGAGCATCGAAGCCGATATAGCTCTCTTTGGTTCCCAACGTCTTCTCCACCGGTTTCAGGGTGGCCTTGTCGAGAACAAGGAGATCAGGGCGTGCATTGCCGCTTACCACACTCTCTCCCAGTCCCCAGTTCGCCTCGATGATCATCCGGGACGCATTGCCGCTGTTCGGATCGACGGTAAACAGCACGCCTGCCGCTTTTGCCCTCACCATTTTCAGCACTGCGACACCGATCGGATCGCTCTCGAGGGGCAGGCCGTGTCGGCTGCGGGACGTCAACGAGACCAGGTTGAAAGTGCTCGACCAGACCTTTTTCACTTTTTCGAGCAGATCCGTCTCCCCCTTCACATTCAAGCAGGTTTCATACTGTCCGGGGTGGCTGACCGCGCCAGCGGAGCGGACCGAGACGGCCACATCTCTCATGCCCAATCTTTCGTTCAGCTCCCTGTAGTGCGACAGAATCGAATCCTCGAGTTCATCCGGAATCTTTTTCGACTCCACGATCCCGCGCAGCACCCGACTGACATCCTTGAAGGCCCCAAGATTCTCCGGCCTCAGATCGATGCCCGCTAGATGCTTTTCGATCTCCTCCCCCGCGCCTGACAGCCTCATGAAATCTTTATAAGCGTTTACACTCAGCGCAAAGCCAGACGGAACCCTCAGACCCATCTGCGCCATCTCACCGAGATGAGCGCATTTCTTCCCAACGAGTTCTTTGTGCTCCTGACCAAGCTTTTCGATCCAGACTACCCATTTCATCAAAATGCCCCCCTTCCTGTTGTGTTTATCTTTGTGATTCAAGAGACAGTATCGTCTCCCCTGGAACAGCTTTTATCTGCCGTCCTTCACATCGTCCCGCCGCCCTTGACGCCACGCCGACCGGAATGTCCTACGCCTGGAACCGTACAATGCTTTTTCGTGGAAACAAGAGGAACATACCTCGCGCGGCACGGAGGACGGATGGCCACGGGGCAAAGAGCTCTTTGCCCCACCGATCCGAACGAGGATCAACCGTCGATCCGGGCGTTACGAAACACCTGTTTTCCTGCTATAAAAGCGTTGCTTCCGGAAAATCGCTTCCGGTTGGACTCTGGTCAGGGTACTGCAAAGCTGCCAACACGCTCTGCGTGTCGGTCACCCATCCAAAACTGGCTTTGACATTCGAAATGGTTGCTTCATGCAATTCATGACTGCCAAGCGGGCTGGTCGCATCCGCCACGAGGGTCGCGAAATAGTCCAGCGCGGCCGCATGTCGCAATGTGGATTCGACGCATACGTTGGTAGCAGTTCCGGCAAAGATGAGGGACTTGATCCTCTTTTGTGAAAGATGGATCTGAAAATTTGTACCGACGAATCCGTCATGTCTTTCCTTCACTATGACGAGGTCTTCGGAATGGGGCGTGAGTTCGTCTATGATATCGATCCCCCAGGAACCCTCTAACGGGAGGCGTTTCAATATATCGGGTTGGTCTTTAGCCAAGCGAAAGGTCTTGGATTTGTAAAAAAGAGGGGTATTGACTATTTTGGATCGTTCCGTTTCCCCGGGATATACCATCTTCAGATAAATGATTTGGATGGAACTTCTCCTGCAGGCATCTGCAAGCCTTCGACACCGATCTATGACGGAAGGCACTTCTTCCAGATCGACCCCTAACATTCCGAAATATCCTTCGGGGCGCAGAAACGCGTTCTGCATGTCCACGATCACCAGAGCGCTTCGTGCGCGCTCCAATGAAATGGCTTCCGGTTCGGCGTTCAGGGTGATCATGGGATACAGTCCTTGTGCGCTTCCAACCGGAAGGGGCGTTTGTCGGCCTGACTCGACCCCGATCCCGGTCACTGATTCAAAAGTGGTCTGCCGTTTTTCATGATCCCTGGAACAGGTTTCAACAATCCGGACAGACAACGCACCTCGGGATTGGAAACCCGCCCCGTGGTTTCATCTGCTCTTTCCGATAGAGGGAAAACACACGAATTCGTCTTATTATCGATCAAGCCTTGGAACATGGCATGACATGCAACCAAAGTCCGCTTCGCGGGAAAGGGGGAAACAGCAGACCGGTTTTCGATCTCAGGAAACATGCGCTGTTTACATTTGGTTGACATACTACCCATTCTTACCGGCTATCCCAGGGGACGTAAAAAGATGAACGTAACTCAACTTCAATAAATCAGCTTATATATCAATTGATTAAAAAAGAAACAGATCCGCTGTTATTTGAATCTGATTCAGGTTCAATCTCTAGCGGACGGTGTCCTCTTTGTCAACTAAAAAGAAACATTGCTTTTCGTTTTGCGGAATATGAAAAACTAAATATAATATACTATCAAATAGATAATATATATATTTAAAAATGTTTTTATGTTTCCAATTTCGAAACGAGCATCCATTTCTCCCTCTCTTTTTGAAATGATGGGCGCGTGAAATCCACTCCGTCTCCTCCTCCGGCCCTCGAGCAGGTGGTTGAATCCCGGGCCGTGAAAATGATATAAATAGATCTTTCTATCCCCCGAGCGAGAGGTGAGAACAATGAATCTGAAGGACCGGTATGCCATCGTCGGCGTCGGCTGCACGCCCCAGGGACGCTTCCCCGACAGGACGGCGCTCAGCTTTTACGTGGAATCCTGCGCCGACGCCATCCTGGATGCAGGGCTCGAGCGCAAGGACATCGACGGACTGATCTGCTACCGTCAGTTTCCCACAAGGCCCGGCGAAGAGGAAATATCCGCCTACCTCGTCGCACAACATCTCGGTCTTTCTCCCAATGCCATCGGCCAGGAGGCCAACTGCGCGCGCTCCCACCTCCTGCATGCCCTGGCGATGCTGGAGGCGGGTCTTTGCCGGTACGTCGTTTTGAGCTACGCGGACACCTCCCGCCTGGGAACGTTCGGCAGCCCACCCCCTTACACCGACAAGGCGGTGTTTGGACATTTCGGGCTGGCCGCCGACTATGCCATGGCCGCCCGGCGCGCCATGCACACGCAGCACACCGGCCCGGAAACCTGGAAAAAGATCGCCGTCTCCCAGCGGAAGTGGGCGAACTTGAACCCGGCCGCCCTGATGCACGGCCAAAGCATGAGCGAGGAGGACTACGAACGGTCCCGATGGGTGGTGGAACCCTTCCGGCTGGCCGACTGCTGCCTCGTGAACGACGGCGGCCGGGCCTGCGTGATCACATCGCTCGAAAGGGCGCGCGACCTGCGGCATCCCCCCGCCGTGATCATGGGGATCGGGCAGCACAACCCCTCCCGCGAGATCCAGGCCTCGACGGCGATGGACGGCCCGACGGGCGCCTTCTTGGCCGGGCAGACGGCCTTCCGCATGGCCGGTGTGACCCGGGATGACATCGATGCCTGTCAGATCTACGACTGCTTCACCTACACCGTGGAGATCACGCTGCAGGACTATGGTTTTTTCGCCCCCGGCGAGGGGGAAGGCTGGTACGACAACGGGCGGACCGCCCCGGGCGGCAGTCTGCCGGTCAACACCTCCGGCGGGCTTCTATCGGAGGCGTACTTCATGGGCCTCACACCGTTGACCGAGGCCGCCCTGCAGCTCATGGGGCGCTGCGGAGAAAGGCAGCTGGGGCCGGCTACGGGGACCAAAACGCCTGAGCTTATCCTTTGCAGCGACAACGGCGGTGTTTTTCAGACCCATTCCACCACGATCTTGAGGAAAGGATGAAACCAGCGATGCCCGGAAAGATCCTGCCACAGCCGAACGCCGACACCCGTCCCTTCTGGGACTTCTGCAGCCGCCATGAACTCCGATTCCAGAAATGCGCTGCATGCGGGCACCTCCGCTGGCCTGCCTCTTTCATCTGCCCCATGTGTTACGAGAAGGCCTCTGAATGGGTCCAGTCGGAGGGCAAAGGGACGGTCTACAGCTACGTCGTCTACCGTCAGGCCTTCCATCCCGCCTTCGCCGGGGACATCCCGTATGTCACGGCGGTCATAGCGCTCGAGGAGGGCCCCCATTTCCTGAGCGCCATCGTCGATTGCGCGCCCGAGGCGGTTCACTGCGGCATGCCCGTCGAACTGACCTGGGAGGATGCCGGCGAGGGGTTCAGTCTCCCGAAATTCAAACCGATACAGCAACCCTAGAAAAGGATCCGACCTGCGGGGTGGAGACCCCTCTTTGTCCGTCCTCGATGAGGCCCTATGCCGTCTCTGCCCTACAAATGGAAGGCCCTTCTGACCGTCGCCATGGGGACCATGATGGCGACTATGGATGCCAGCATCACGACCATCGCCTTCCCCGAGCTCACCCGCGTGTTTCGGACCGATCTTCCCACGGTCATGTGGGTGATGGTGGGCTATATCCTGGTCAGCAGCAGTTTGATGCTCGTGGTGGGGAAACTGAGCGATTCGGTCGGAAGGAGCAGGATCTACACGACGGGGATAGCGGTCTTCACGCTGGGGCTCATGGCCTGCGGGCTCGCACAGAGCATTGCCCAATTGGTCCTTTTCCGCCTTGTCCAGGCGATCGGTGCGGCCATGTGCGTCAGCTGCGGCACCGCCATCGTCACCGAGGCCTTCCCGGCCGCCGAGACCGGCAGGGGGCTCGGGCTGCTCAGCATATCGGTCTCTTTGGGCTTCATCCTGGGTCCCTTCGTTGGGGGGATTCTCCTCGAATGGCTGGACTGGCGCGCCCTTTTCTACGTGCGGATCCCCGTCGGGCTCTGCACCCTGATCATGGCCATCGTGCTCCTGAAAAAGGACACCATTCAGCCCGGCAGGATCCGATTGGACATCCTCGGCACGGTGGTCTCATCCGCCGCCATCTTCTGTCTGGTCTTCGGCATGGGCCTGGTCAAAACCCATGGACCCGCCTCCCCCGTCGTCCTTTTTTTCTTAGGCACCGGCATCATGCTTCTCATCGTTTTCATCTGGGTCGAACGCCGGGCCGTGAACCCCATCGTCGACCTGACGCTTTTCAAAAACAAGACCCTCTCGTATGCCATGGCGGGTCTTTTCCTCTTCTTCCTTGCCGGCCCCGCCTACGTCCTTCTGATGCCCTTTTACTTATTGGAAGCCCTCCGCTTATCCCCCCTCGAATCCGGAATGCTCCTGGCCGTGGTTTCGGCGAGCACCTTGATTGCAAGCCCCGTCAGCGGAGCCGTCTCGGACCGGATCGGCCGGCGCTGGCCGTCCTCCTTCGGGGCCGCGGCCGCCGCCGCCGCGTTTTTCTGCATGCTCGGGTTCGACCTCGAGACGCAGGTGTGGGCGATCATCCCGGTCCTGGTGCTTCTCGGACTGGGCGTCGGCGCCTTCCAGCCGCCCAACAACAGCACCATCATGAGCGCGGCGGGATCCAATCATCTCGGTTCGGCCTCCGCCCTGATCGCCACCGAGCGGCAGGTGGGCATCTCACTCGGGATGGCACTGGCAAGCGCGATCTTCTCCGCCAGGCAGGAGGTCCACCAGAACCTGCTGCACCTCCAGGGCATGGATGCAGCCCATGTGCTGAGGGCTTCCATCCCCCCGGCCTTCCAGGATGCCCTGCTGGCGGCCTTCATCCTGAGCCTGGGCGTCCTGGCCTTCGCCCTGTTCTCCCCGAGGCTCGATCATGCTGCCGAGCCGCGATAGCCTTCCAGAAGCGTCCGTCCGCACTTCATGCGGCGGAGGTGATTGACGGCCTCTTCGATGAGTTTTTCAGCCTGCTGAAGGGGCTTCTATCTCACTAAGAAAAAGGCGATGCCTACCCCCGGCGATTTATGCCCTGGATCGGAATATGAACAAGAACGGCGATAGCTCACGTCACTGGTGCAAAGATCATTCCTGACTTGGTCAAGGAACTTGGGTTTGCCCGTGGCATACCTCCTCTGAGGTGCGGGCAGACCCTGCATTGATGCCATTTCGGCTTGCCTTCATGTTGGCCTGCTTGGCCGAACTCGCCGGTGCTGCGTATGGGGGCCTCTTGGAAAGGCGGAACGACCGAGGGGGAAAGATCCGAAACGGGGGGAGAGCGCGATCAAGAACAAACCACCATCTTGACATCTGACCTGTTTATGGACTATATTTAGTCATAACCAAGCGATGGAGGTATCACCCATGAAATTCTCCAGTCAGATTAAGCCCATTAGTTACCTGAAGGCCCATGCCGCTGAAATCGTAAGGGAACTTGGGGAAAAGCGGGAGCCGCTCGTCATTACCCAGAATGGCGAAGCCAAGGTGGTCATACAGGATATTGAAAGCTACGAGCAGACTCAGGAGACCATGGCTCTCCTGAAAATCCTGGCGCTCGGAACCCGCCAGATCGAGGAAGGCAAGGTTCAGCCAGCCAAGGACGTGATCAAACGGCTGCGCATGCGGGCAGGAGGGTAACTGATGCCGTTCGTGGTTTTGCTAACCAATGATGCAGCACGAGATCTCGAGGAGGTTTACGACTATATTGCTGCCCACGATGCCCCTCAAGAGGCGGACTATGTTTTGACGCAGATCGAGAAAGCCTTCTCCAGACTGTCTGAATCTCCCGAGCGGGGTGCATATCCCAAGGAACTGCTGTCCCTGGGGATTCGTGAATACCGCGAGGTCTTTTTCAAACCATACCGCATCATTTTTCGGGTTATCGACAAGAACGTTTACGTTCTCCTGATCGCCGATGGCCGGCGTGACATGCAGTCACTGCTGCAGCGGCGATTATTGGGCACGTAGTACAAAGTGCCGGTATAGCACATGGAGGACGATCTGATTATGGCCGAATCTCCAGTTAGTTTCCAATCCGGAAATGGTCTTTTTGGCCAATCTCGGCGTCAATCTGCACGTTTGCTTGTGCGGCGACCTACAGGTCGTCTCCGCGCAAGCGCTTGATTTCCTTGATATTGGCCAAACCGGGACCCGCCGCGCAGCGGTGGGACTGAGCGGCGAAGCGGTGAAGAAAAATCCTCATTTCCGGATTGGAAACTGAGTTCTGCCGGGAAATCATTTCCGGATGGATACCAGTTATAAACGGTGATGCTGCCCGATGTGCGGTCGCGGCTTCCCAAGGGAGGCAGGTGTCGCCGCAGCGGCACGGGATGAGCCTAACGCTGCAGACGGGCGTTTTTCAAGAGCCTGTCAGGCTGGGGTGATCTTCTTGCGGATGCCGAGTTTCTTCATCTTCGAATGGAGCGTGGTGGGCTTGAGGCCCAGCTGGCAGGCTGCGCCGCCCTCCCCGCCCACCTTCCAACTGCATCGTTCGAGGGCCTTGATGATATAGGCCCTTTCCATCTCTTCGAGGGTCATGCTGCCCGGCAATCCCCCTTCCTCATCCGCGGGGGCCTGGAAGCTCGGAAGCATCAGGGAACTGCCCTCGCTGAGGATGACCGCCCGCTCGATGACATGGCGCAATTCACGGACGTTTCCCGGCCAGGGGTAGTCCGTGAGGTCCTTCATCCTGCCTTTGGAAACGCCGCGGATGTCTTTCCCCAGGCCCTTCTTGTACATTTCGAGGAAGTGAAGAACGAGCAGCGGGATGTCCTCCCGGCGCTCCCTCAGCGGAGGGACCTGGATGGGGAATACATTCAGGCGGTAATAGAGGTCCGATCGGAATCCGCCCTCCGCCACCAGGGCATGGAGAGGCCGATTGGTCGCGGCGATCAACCGAAAATCCGCCTTCAGCAGACTCGAGCCGCCGACTCTCTCGAACTCTTTGCCCTCCAGGACCCTCAGGAGTTTGGCCTGGATGTCGAGGGAGAGGTTCTGGATATCGTCCAGAAAGAGCGTTCCGCCCTGGGCGAGTTCGAAACGGCCCAGGCGCGACCGCAGGGCCCCGGTGAACGCCCCCTTCTCATGCCCGAAGAGCTCGCTTTCGATCAGCCCTTCGGAGAGCGATGCGACATTCACGACGATGAACGCTCCGCTGGAACGCTTGCTCAGCCGGTGAATGCCCCGGGCCACCAGTTCCTTTCCCACCCCGGTCTCCCCGGTGATTAGGACCGTGGAGTCCATCGGCGCGACCTTCTGCATCTGCTGCTGGACGAGGCCGATCGCTTTCGAACAGCCCACCATCGACTTCAGCTGGGGGGACACCTCGGAGTCCATGCGGTAGTACCGCGTCTCTTCCTCGAGCCGGTCTTTCAGCGCGGCGATCTTCTCATAGGCCTGGACATTGTCCAGGGCCACCGCCATCTGGGTGCTGATGGCACGAAGCAGAGGCAGGTCGTTTTTGAGCGATTCCGGAGTCACTTTGGCCGCCAGGTACAGGGCCCCCAGAACGCGATCCTGCAAAATGACCGGGCAGCAGATCATCCAGTTGACCCGCAATGCCTGGGGGAGACTGGATTCCTCAGACCCGACCGTCTTCTTGACGACTTCTTTTCCCGTCCGGGCCACCTCTTCGATCTCCTGCAGATAGGGCCGGAAACGATCCGATTGGAGCATCGGCAGATCCAGATTGCGGCTGGCTACGAGTTCCAGGCGGCCGTCTTCCCCGTTCAAAAAGAAGCCCCCCCGCTCGGCGAACGTAAAGCGCATCGTGAGCTGGATGACGATCTGCAGCAGCCTCTTCTTGTCTCTGACCGTCCCCAGCACGTTGGTAATCTCGACAATCGTGTTCACCAGAAGCTCCTCGTGGGTCTTTTCTTCGAGGTGCCGTTTCAGATCCTCGGGGAAAAGGGCGATGTTCGACCGGGCCATGGCCTCCCACGCTTCTTCGAGCAGACGCCTCGCCCTCTCGGTCGCCCCCTCTCCGATCAGCACGCGCGCCAGGGCGATCTGGGTCCTTGCCAACTCCAGTCGGGCCCCCGAGCGCTGCAGCAACTCGAGGCTTTTCTCGTAATCCGCTTTGACGCGGTCCGCCGGTTGAGAGGTCCGTTCGCCCCTCTGCCCTTTGAAGCGGTGGGCCACGCCCCTCATGAAGATGTCCGGCCACTCGGCCAACCGTTCCAGTTCGGACGTCAGACTCATTTCGGGATTGGCCAGTCCTGCGATGTCGAGACCTTCGAGATATTCCATCACCCAGCCGCCCCGATGATGAGGGCGGCCGTACTGCTTGAGCAGTTGGCAGCCACGGATATGTTCTCGCAAGCACGCTTCGAGATCCCCGCGGCAGAAAGCCACGTAACCGACGCACCAATGCGTCGCCCAGAGGATGGACGGGCCCGCAACGCCCTCCGGCAGGCTGAGGATCTTGTCGAGATAGACCTGCGCCTCCGAGATCCGCCGGGCCTCCAGCAGCGTAAAAACCATCATGAGGTCGGCAAAGATGCCGATATCTGTCAGGCGATGCTCTTTCGCCTTGATCCGGACCATTTCAATGAGACCAAGGCCCCGGGAGGTCTGCCCGCACACCCCGTAGCACCAGCCGAGGGTCGTGCAGCCCCTGAGCGTGGCCTCATCCAGGGAAAAATCCTCCAGATCGCCGATGACCTCCTCGTACCTTCGCACCGCTTCGGCCACCAGCCCCTGCCGGAAAAGGAAATCGCTGGTCATGAGCGCCGCCTTTTTCAGAAGTTTTTCCTCTCCCAGCGTTTGCGCATTTTCCCAGGCCTGCTCCAAATGGCGGGCAGCCTTATCGTAAAAGCCCTCCTTTTCGAGGGTTTTTCCCAAGGCCAACTGGACGGTCAGAAGCTGCCCCCGATCATGGATTTCCTCGGCAAAGAGCCGGGCCTTTTCGAGGAAGGCCCTCTGCTCGGGCAGGAAAAGCATGTGCCCGTATGCAGCCGTGACCCCGACCGAGGCCTCGATATACAGCTGCTTTTCCGCGAGAGATTCCATGCGGCCCGCCTCTCTCTCGAGGATCGCCCGGTAATAGGACAGGGCCTCTGCATGCATCTCCTTTTTCTGGCAATAAACCGCCGCAGCCAGAAAATAATCCAGCCTGACAGGCGCAACCGCCGCCGTTCTGTGCAGATGCGCCAGCGTCAGGCACCGGCCCTCTCCTTCTGCGCCTTCCCCTTCGTAATAGTCGATGAGCTTTCGGGCGCCGGCCTCCAGATCCTTCCGGGGCATCTGCTCCAGGATGAACCTCGCGATTCCGCCGTCGGAGAGCGCGTAAAATCCCTTTCTCGAAGAGGCATTCGATAACAGGAAATCCAGTTCCGTGATCTCTTCGAGGATCTGCAGTATATCCACCGCCTTCCATCCGCTCGCCGCTATCAATGCATCGAGGGGGAGCGGGTGCGGGACCATCGCCAGGAAAGCCAGGATCTCTTTTTGTCTTGCATCCAGCCGCTCCCACCATTCGTGGTTGTCCATCCGGCGCCTCTGACATGGGTATGCAGGTTCACAGAGCAAAACATCAAACGGATCATTTTCCCAATTTTTCGTATAACTACTATATATCGTATCAATACTATTCCGTCAAACCGAATCGTATTTTTTTAAATATAGTAAAAACAGTTTGTTATCATTAATACACCCCATGGTATGCACTTTGCAGATCACTTTTGAATACAATTCATAGGGCCGATTTCGGACACCGGTGCTGATTTTTTCTTTCCAGACATGATTTCACAAAGATTCAGCCCAGCTCATTCAAGGAAGTGGCAGCATGATCCAGCGGGAAGCCGCCTTCGGATCGATCCGGCTTTCGGCGCAATCGAGGGAGGGGAAGCATGTCAACGGAAAAACGGATCTTCTGGTTTGAGGAGTTGGAGGAGAAGCACAACGACATCGTAGGGAAGAAATGCGCGAACCTCGGACAGATGGTCCATCTTGGGATGCCCGTGCCGCCGGGGTTTGCCATCTCCATCGAGATGTACCGAAGGTTTTTGGATCTCAGCGGTGCCTCTAAGGAGATGCGGATCTATGCCGAAGACCTGGGGGATCTCAAGGGGGTGGGGATCGGAACCTTCGACGAGGTGAGCCGGAGGCTCCAGGACATCATCGAGGAAAAGGACGTGCCCGCAGAGGTGCGGGATCCGATCCTGCGCTATTACGAAGAGCTCTGCGAACGGCTGGGCATGCCGGATGCCGCGGTCTCCGTCCGGAGCGCCGGAACGGAGAGCCGTCCGGGGATGTTCGAAACCTATCTGAACGTCATCGGCGCCACGGACCTGCTGGACAAGATCAAGAAGGTGTGGGCCAGCGCCTACACCCCGCGGGCCGTAGCGTTCCGCGTCAACAAGGGCTTCCCTCTGATCGGCGATGAGCTGGGCGTGGCCGTCCCCAAGATGGTGAATTCGAGGTCCTCGGGTGTGAGCTTCACCGTCGATCCCGTGACGGGGGACGACACGCGGATCATCCTCGAGGCCAACTGGGGCCTCGGCGAAGGGGTCGTCAGCGGCTCGGGCAGCGTCGACGGTTTCGTGGTCGAAAAGGAGACCCTCGCGATCGTGAACCGGCACATCGGCCAGAAGACCCGCTGCGTCGTCAACAGGGAAAAGGGCGCCGAGTGGGTGGATGTCCCGGAGAAAATGCAGCGCATCCCGTGCCTGGCCGACGAGGAGGTCCTCGAGATCGTCAAAACGGGGATCACCGTGGAAAAACGGCTCGGCTGCCCCCAGGATATGGAATGGGCGGTCGACGGCGATCTCCCCTTCCCGAAAAACCTCTTCTGGCTCCAAACACGCCCCGCCAAGGTGCAGGTGAAGAAACCCGTCTCGACCACGGATCAGATCATCGACCTCCTGGCGAAACGCTATCAGTGAAAATGGGCCTGTCGACAGATGGCATGCGGCTCGAACCCCTGGGATGAACAATCAACGATAAAAGGAGAACAGATCATGGGAGAAAACATCGGAGGAAGAACCGCTTTATGGGATGCGCTGCCCGGCTATGACCTGATCGAAGAGGTCGATCTCCCTGAGATGCATTCCTGGTTTCTGGATGCCACCCACAGCGTCCCTCCCTGGACCCCGCTCTTCGGCTGGTATTGGATCCGCTTCTGCTGCCACGGGATGAAGGTCGTCTGCGACGAACTGAGCATCCCCACCTGCAAAGGCTGGGAAATGCGGTACCGGGACGGGGGATCCTACAATGCCTTCCATATCGTCCGGGACAAAAAGGAGATCGCGGAGCGGGCCGTGAAATTCCGTCAGGCCCTTCGCCCCTGGATCGACAATTTCGACGGCCTCTGGGAATCCGGCAAACGGGAACTGCTCGGCATGTATGACAAGCTCAAGGCGGTCGATATGGAGAATGCCTCCCATGTCGAGCTCTACCGACACAATTACGACCTGATGAACACCTATCGCCGGATGTTCGAGATCCATTTCCTCGGGATGTATTCGTCCTACAGCGCCTGGCTGCTCCTCGAGGACCTCTGCAAAGAGCGCTTCGGGATGAAGGACCAGGACCCGGAGTTCCAGGACATGCTGCGGGGCTTCAACAACAAGGTCTACGAGATGGACAAGAGCCTCTGGGACTTCTCGCAGTTGGCCGTTGACATGGGACTCAAGGATGTCTTCGTGCAAAACAAGCCTGACGACCTTCGCGCCAAGCTGGAAATGTCTGAAAAGGGGCGCGAATGGTTCCGGAAATTCATGCACTACCTCGAGACGGACGAGGTCGGGGGGTGGCGCATGAGGCGGATGAACGACCTGACCGAGCCCTATTGGCTGGAGGATCCCTGTACACCCCTCGGGGTCATCCGGAATCACGTCCAGAAGGAGACCGCCGATGTCTTCGGCAATGTGCATGCGGAGTTGAGCAAAAACCGTGAAGCAGCCGTCGCCCGGTTTCTCCAAAGGGTTCCGCCCCCCGAAAGGCCTTTTTTCGAAGGGCTGATCAACCTGGCGGGCAAGGCCAGCTCTTACAGCGAAGAGCACGACCTCTACTGCGAACTGATCTCCCATGCCCTTCTGCGCCGCGGTTATCTGGGGATGGGGCGGAGGCTCGCCAAGAGCGGAACCATCGATCAGCCGGATGACATCTTCATGCTGAACCCGGACGAGATCGACCGGGTCCTGATGGTTCCGGACCGGCATGACCTCAGGTTCATCACCCGGAGGCGCCGGGCGGAATGGCTGGAATGGCACAACCGGCCCAATCCCCCGGTCATCACCGACCGCTCCGGCATGGAAGAGGCCGTCGCCATGGATCTTCTGCCATCGATGGACGCCGTCGCCATGAAGATCGTCGTGGGCGAGCTGCCCGAGCACAAACCCGAGTTGGGGGCGGACATGTTCGGCATCTGCGGATGCGCCGGTGAGATCGAGGGCCCGGCCCGCGTCGTGATCAATTACGAAGACCTGAAGGACGTTCAGCCGGGCGATATTCTCGTCTGCCCCGGGACGAACCCCGCCTGGACACCGGTCTACGGGATGGTGGCGGCGGTCGTCGCCGACAGGGGCGGCACCTTGTCCCACGCGGCCATCATCGGCCGTGAATACGGCGTCCCGACCATCGTCAACACCTTCGAAGGAACCGCGAAGATCAAGACCGGGCAAAGGCTGCGAATCCATGCGGCGGAAGGGGCCATCTTCATCCTCGACAAGTGACCCCACGGTCGCAATCGCCTGCTGAAAAGGAAAAAATCGCTGCGGGGGTCTTCGCCCCCTATGCGCCTCATGTGTAGCAGTGTTTAGAGTATCTATCCGGGAAAGAGCATCCAGCACGACAACGTTTCCAGTCCGGAAATGATTTCCCGGCACAACCCAGTCTCCAATCCGGAAAGGAGGATTTTTTGCCAATATCAAGAAAATCAACCGTTTGCCCGGAGGCGACCTTTAGATCAACGCACAGGCAACCGCGCAGATTGACGCCGAGATTGGCAAAAAAGACCCTTTCCGGACGGAAACTACTTAAGGAGCGAGGCCATGATGAACGCGGATAGTCCGGTAAGAGGTAAACGGATCCTGATTGTGGATGACGAACCGGATGTATTGGAAACGGTCCGGGAAATTCTCGATGTCTGTGTGGTCGATCAGGCTGCTGACTTTGACTCCGCTATGGACTGTCTTTCGATTCAACCTTATGACGCGGTGGTATTGGATATTCAGGGGGTCAGGGGGTTCGATCTGCTGAAATTCTCCGTTTCAAAGGGCTTTCCGACACTCATGCTGACCGCCCATGCAGCTACTCTCGAATCCTTGAAAAACTCGATCAACCTCGGCGCGGCAGGCTTCCTCCCCAAAGAGTACATGATGGAGTTGAAAGAGCTGCTGGAGGAAGTCATGGGCGGAGGCGGCAAGCGCTTCTGGTGGATGAAAACGCTGGATCGAACGGACGCGTTCTTTACAGAACGCTACGGCTCCGATTGGAAGGAAAAGGATGCCTTTTTCAAGGAATTCCATGCATCCCTCCAAAAAGAGGACAAAAAACCTCGAGAATGAATCCTCTCGCCCCCTCCCACAAAGCGGCCGGGCTGACCCCCGGATACCGTCGGACTGCGACGAGACGACATGCCCTGCCAAAGGAGATGCGATATGAGTGATGTCCTGATTCTGGGAGAAATAGCGGACTGCTTCGCGGCCAGGGCGTGAAAACCGGGCGGAAACCATCAGTGTCTTTCCGGAAATGATTTCCCGGCAGAACCCAGTTTCCAATTCGGCAATGAGGATTTTTTGCCAATATCAAGGAAATCAAGCGTTTCTGCGGAGGCGACCTTTAGGTCGCCGCACAAGCAAACGTGCAGATTGACGCCGAGATTGGCAAAAAAGACCATTTTCGGATGGACACCATCTATAAATATTTCAACAGGGAGAGGAGGTACCTCCAGTGGCGGATAAATCATTCGATGCGGTGGTCATCGGGGGCGGACATCACGGCACCATCATCGCCCCCTACCTGGCGAAGGCAGGGTTGAGCGTGGGGGTTTTCGAACGTCTGGATCATTTAGGCGGGGGCGCCGTCTCGGAAGACGGGCCCGCGCCGGGCTTCAGGATGAACTTCTGCGCCCACTTCACGCGCTTCTTCGGGCATCCCGCCTACAAGGAATTCAATCTCCGGGACGAGGGCCTGGAGTATGTGTTTCCCGACACCAACGAGGCGATCGTCTTCGATGACGACACGTCCTATCTGGGATACGCCGCCTGGCGGGTCGTGGATCCCAAGACCGGCCGGGTGGAGTTCAGCGAAAAAAACGTCCAGAAGACCTACGAGCAAATTCGCCGGTTTTCCAAGAACGATGCGGAAACCTATCTCCGCCTGACAGAGCTGTACAAGGAGAAGTGGCGGCCGGCCTTCAAGAAATACCGCTACTCGTCCCCGACACCCTGGGGGACTCCGGATGCCCTCGAGGCCCTCTTTTCGGACCCTTCGAGCGGACTGGACCCATCGATGCAGTTCATGAACTGCAAGCAGTTCGCCCGCTATTTTTTTGAAAGTCCGGAGCTCAGGATCCTGATGCTGAGGGGGTTTCTCACGTCGGGGGGGATCTTTCCGGACGACATTCCGGGGCTCGGCCTCATGATCGCGACGATCCACCTCGCCCTAGGCTGGGAGTCCGCGGCGATCGCCAAGGGCGGCACCCAGTCCATCACCGACGCCCTGGTTTCGGCGGGGAAAAAGCTCGGGGTCGAGTATTTCATCAACTCGGAGATCAAGGGGATCAAGATCGAAAACGGCAAGGCCAAGGGGGTGGTCCTGGCCGACGGGACCGAGATCGAGGCCAGAAAGATGGTGGTGGGGGACGTCGGGACGCCGCAGCTCTTCGCCCGTCTGGTCGGTGAGGAGCACACCAACCCCGAGATGAAGCGCAGGCTCGACACCAATTTATACGACCGGGGCCACGTCTGGTGGGGAACGATCGGCGTACACGAGCTTCCCCAATACAAGGCGGCCAAGGACAATCCGGACCTCAACGCCACCCCGCGGACCTACTGGGCCCCCAAGGATCTGGCTTACATGGAAAACAAGTACATGCACGAGATCTTCCTCCTCGGCATGAGCAGCAAGCTCTTCTGCCTGTCGGCGCCCGACAGCATCTGGGACCCGACCCGCGCCCCGGAGGGAAAGCACTCCGTCCTGTTCGAGGAATACACCTGCCCAACCCCGTTCTTCTCCAGGCGTGAATGGCGTCAGCTGGGCAATGAGTTCATGGAGGAACTCATGCAGCAGTGGAGGAAGTACGCCCCCAATATGAAGAAGGACAATATCGTCGCCTCCCGGATCATCACGCCCGTCGACGTTCAGGAAACCCACCTGGATATGCGGGACGGGTCCTGGAGCGAGGGGAGCATGTCGGGTTCGCAGAACGGGCGGTTCAGAGGGATGCCCGGCGGATTCCGGACGTTTATCGACAACCTCTACATGTGCTCCTCCTCCATCGTCGGAGGGGGCGGAATCGGGCGCGGGTCCAGCTACAACTGCTACAAGGTGATCGCAGAGGATTATGGACTGCGGGAGCCCGAGTAGCCGCCCTTCGGGTGCAGCCACATACCTGTCAAAGCCGGCCATGGAGGAGCGGTATGCCTACGACAAAGCAGCTTTTCGATCTGTCCGGGAAGACGGCCCTGGTAACGGGAGCCAGTTCAGGCTTCGGGCGGAGCTTCGCGCTGACCCTGGCGGAGGCCGGTGCCGATGTCGTCATATCGGCCCGGAATCCGGAGCGTCTCACCGAGACGGAAGACCTCTTGAAAGCGACGGGCAGACGCGTACTCAAGATCTTCGGTGATATGTCCGTTCCGGAGGATGTCTCCCGGATGATCGACGAGGCCGTCTCCGTCTTCGGCCATCTCGACATTGCGGTCAACAACGCCGGGCTTCTCACCCGGCCGGTCCGCTTCCATGAAATGACCCTCGAGGACTGGAACCAGGTTATCTCGGTGAATCTGACCGGGGTCTTCCTGTGCATGCAGCAGGAGATCGGCCGGATGCTGCACCAGCAAGCGGGGGGCAGCATCATCAACATCTCCTCGGTCCTCGGCCTGGTGGGGCTGGACGCCGACCTGAACCCGCGCGTGAACTACATCGCCTCCAAGCACGGGGTGATCGGCCTGACCCGCCAGGCCGCAGTGGAATATGCGGACCGCGGAATCCGGGTCAATGCCATGGCGCCGGCCTGGCATTCGGGCACCTCCCTCGCCAAGGCGCGCTCGGACATACAGACCGAGCAGGAGCAGGCGGAGCGGGAAATGCGGATGCTCGCCCGCACCCCGATGAAACGGCGCGGCCGGTTGGAGGAGCTTCAAGGGATGCTGCTCTTCCTGGCCTCCGACGCCTCGACTTACACGACCGGCCAGGTTTTCGCATCGGACGGCGGATGGACGGCCCATTGAAGGATTGCGGACGATCGTGGCGGCTGGACCGATAAGAGGCTTATGGCCGTTCGTTGGGACCGGGTTTTCGGCAGCGGAGCCGCCAAAGGAACGGTCCGACAGCAAGTAGAACCCGGAGGTGAATTCGCGCAGCCGGTCGAAACGGTGCGGAACGGTCCGACAGCGAGTCGAACCTGGAGGCTATCCCTGATGCTCCCGCGATGAAAGGGGATCCTATATTGTCCGCTTGTCATCCCCATTGCTGCCCTGAGACCCCTGCGATGAGAGAGGATTCCCCCATGAAGAAGATCGTATTTGTCTGCAGCGTCAATCGCTGGCGAAGTCCGATGGCGGAATATCTCTTCCGGGATATCCTTGAAAAAAGAGGCCGCGATCTCCTGAGCCGGATCGACGTCTCATCCGCCGGCATCGTGCCGCGGAAGGAAGAGGAAGCCCTCTTTGCACAGGGGCTGACCCTGCCCGAACCCCTGTTCGGATACCGGCCGCTCGCCTGTGTGATGTTCTATCTGATGCAGCGCGGCATCGATTCTTTCAAGCACCGGTCGCGGCCGTTGAACAGCCGGATCATCGAAGAAGCCGACCTGGTCATGGGCGTCGTGCGGAAACACAAAGAAGCCGTGCTCGAAGCCTATCCGCATGCCGAACAAAAGACTTTCTGCCTGGAGGATTTTTCGACCCCCTTCACCCTCCCTGAAATCGCCAACGAACCCCCCGGTCTGATGCCCCCGGACACCTTCTGCATGCTCGAGTGCGATCACTGGGAATTCACGGATCAGGTCATAGAGATGATCGAGGCGAGGCTGAATGAGGCGTCTCCACGCATCCTGGACTTTCTCGGGGTTCGGAGAGAAGCTGGATCGGATCTTTGAATCCTCTCATGGGGAAGGCCCTCTTTCCGGCAAAAAACGAGAGAGGAGAAAGCGTTCGCCAACAGGGGCAGTCCGCATACGGGTTCAGTCGTCATGCTCGCTCTGCCTGGCTTGCACGCACCGAAAGCCTGTGGTCGATGAGGCGCTTTGCTCATCCGAGTTCAACCCCCTTGAGCGGCCGACTGCGGTGCAGCAGGATGCATTTCAGTCTTGAAGGATGTCCTCTAGGGATTCTGTTTTGAGATGAAGGTCTTTTTGGGTAGAATCATCCGCAGCCAGGCAGGGGGATCGACATGGGTCGTCCGACACCTTGCGATCCTGAGAGGAAGGGTTTCCACCTCGGGCAGCAACCCCCCTACACTATCTTGTCGCGAACGGAAGAACCTCATCCGGCTGCCGGCTCGGATTGCGAGCGCCGGGTGGAATCCTGGCTTTTGGAAGGTGAATCTTGCCGGTTTTCCGGCAAACGGGAGGTCGTGAAATGGCGGATCCTCAGGTTTTCGATGTCGTCGTAGTGGGCGCCGGCCCCGGCGGTGCAGCGGCTGCGAAACGGTGCGCTGAAAAAGGGTTGAACACGCTGCTGATCGAAAAAAAACGGCTTCCCCGCGACAAGGTCTGCTCGGGGATGGTCATGGGGCGGTGGGCCGCACAGACCATCGAGCAGGAGTTCGGCGTCATCCCCCGTTCCGTGTTGACCGAGCCGCCCCTGCTCGCCGGACATCGCTTTTATGTAGGCGAGGAGGAACCGACGGAGCTGAAATGGCCCACCGCCCTCTCCTGGCGGAAGGATCTGGATTTCTGGCTGGTCCAGGGAGCGCTCACTTGCGGCGTGCAGCTGAAGGACGAGGTGCGCGTGGCCTGCATGGAACGGGAAAAAGCGGGTTGCCGCATCCTCCTCGAAAAAGAAGGCCTCAAGGAGACCCTCCGGGCGCGCTGCGTCATCGGCGCCGACGGGGCCGTCTCCATCGTGCGCAGATCCCTCTTCCCCGAACTGAAGGTTCGATTCTCGGGCCCCATCCGGGAATGCTACGCGGGCGAACTCGGCCTGGAAAAAGACGTCTTCCACTGGTTTTTCCCGAAGGGACAGGCCCGCCCGCGCTTCAACGTCAATCACAAGGGGGATGTGTTCCTGATCGAGGGCTCCGGCCTCCGCGAGCTTCGGAAGGAGATCGACGAGATCCTCTCGGCCCATGGCTTCAAGCCGGGCAGCGAACCCCTGTGGAAGGACGGCTGCAGCATCGCGCTGCTTCACGAACCGCTCCTTGCGGGGCGGTTCGCGCCCGCCCTCGAAAATGTCCTGCTGGTAGGGGATGCCGGGGGGCTTATCCTGCCCATCACCTATGAAGGGATCGGCTCGGCGCTCAAGAGCGGCCTTCTGGCGGCCGATGCCGTCATCGAGCATTTCGAACAGCCCGACAAGATTGCACCTGCTTACCTGAAAAGCCTCAAACCGCTGCTCGATGTCATTGGGCGCCTCCTGGCCCTGCAGTCAGGGCTCAAGATCGCCGCCGAAGCGGGCCCCCGATTCCTGGCGCGCGCGCTCGCCGACGCCTATGAGGAAACGCTCACCATACAGGAGCGATTTTTGTAGAAAGAGCAACACGCAGCCTTCCCTGTTTCAGGTGTTTCTCGGTCCCCAAATCCCTCCGCCTGAAAACAGGCCTGAAGCACCCTGCGTTTATGCACTCTTTTGTGTGCACGCATCCCCTCGTGTGCCGCATCTTTTGGCCCCCTCAAATGAAAACCTGTCGACTCGCTCTTCCCGGAATGGAATCCGAACGCTGATCTACAGCCTCCAAAGTTTTTCCACAAAGCCGGTAAACGGCCTCCACGGCGGTCTTTCCGACCGAGGCACGGCCGCGTAGGGGATGCCCCTCCCTCTGGCGGATTTTCGTCCCACAAGCCTCCGCTTTTGCGGCCCGCAAATTGCTAATCTCTTTGTAATTCTGGGTGGAGCTTCTCTCACCACCTTCAATGCACTCAGGCATCTATGCAGAAGCATCCTATAAACCGCCTTACGGCCAACCTGGAAAGACCGAAAACGGACGGGCAATAGACCTCGCCGGGAGAAAGACTTGATCGTCCCGGCTGATGATTTCCAGATGGGTACGGCAATCAGCGGCCCTCTCCAGTATCCAGCGAAAGCGCATTGCGCCTTTCTGCGGAGGCAATAGAACGCCTGACTCCAGGGGGCCCCTCGGAACCTTCCGAAACCATCCTTCGCCAAGGCGCTCTGAGCGCTCCCCATAGCGAGCGGTTCCCTCAGGAGGTTTTCATGGCAACGAATGCTACGGCACCTTACATGGCGGCTGCCCGTCAAGGCGGCCAAATCCTGTATTCCAAACCCGCAAGCGATAAGGGAGTACCCGTCGGGACAGGAACGGGTATACGCGGATGGTTCGTCCGAAAACGTATGGGCATGTCCAACTACTTCTCGAAGCCTTCCAATCAAACGCTGCAGAAGTTTCAGCAGCAAAGAAACGCTGAACTCCGCCGCATGTTTCGCCGCGCGTTGGAAGAAGATTATAAACGAATATTAACCGAAAAAGACGTGCAAGACCTCGTTCGTCCAAAAGATACGCCCCTTACCGCTAGAGAAGTCATCAATGCCATCCAAGGAGCCAACGATCATCTCAGAAAATTCAATTTCAAGTATTTCGATCAATTAGTAAATTACATAAACAGTTGGACAATTGGCAATTTAGATAACAACAATTCGTCTGTATTATCATCAAAATTAAGTGAAGTTTTTAAAACATTCAATATTGAATTGCCGAATACCAACATTCCGAACAACAAGGCTGCAGTTCAATTATTTATAAATATCGCCAATGAGCTCTGCAAAGAGGCGACATCATCTTCGCAGAAAATACCCAGCTTTCAACACTTCATAGAAGCATCCGCTGAACGATTCAAATCACATCTTGCTGCTGTTGCAAGGCATATTTCCACCTTGCCGGAAGATCAACCAGTCCAAAGATCCTTCCTCCAGAAGATCCTTCTGCATCCAAGCATGGCAAACATCCCCGCAGCTGAAAGAGCGCTGGCCATGCAGCTCCTGACCCACAGGTACAGAACCGAGATCCTACCTGAATGGGATTCGGTCGAGAACGAGCCGCTCGGGAAAATGGCTGAAAGCGAGGAGACGCCGCTCGATCCGAACGAGGTGTTTTCACTTTTCTTCCCGAAGAAGATCGACAGGACATTTCTGAAGGTCGATGAATCCAATCTGGTTCACGCTCTTTACAGGGCCAGCGCAGAAAACCGCATCCGTCAGCAAAAGGCTCAGCGGCTCGAAGGTCTGCAGAAGACGCTTTTTCTCGCCCTAACGACCCCGGAATGGTCTCGCAGACCCGCGTCATTGGATGATTTTGAGAGATACACCGAACTCCTCGTACAGCATATCGAAACGATCACCCGGGATTATGAAAACAATCGGGATGATGAAAACCATGAGGATTTGGTCGGGAAGCCCGTATTGTCCATGCGGCGCGTCTGGAAAATCATCGCCGGAACGGAAATCCCCCCCTCCGTGAACGACTCGAATTTCGCCGCCCGTCTCGTAAACCACCCTTTCCATAAACCGGTCAGACGGCTGCCGAAAGACGCCTCGCTATTCCGCCAGATCGCTATCCCCAAAGCCGAGCAACCATTTATACCGATCGTGATGCCTTCTCACGTTGTGCGGCAGCCGGTCCAACCCCTTGACGAAGGCGAGCAACCCCCTCTACCCAGCCACGAAAATCCTTCCGTTGCCCAAGGACCCGTGCCCGGACCAAGCAATCCGAGAGACCTTCCTCTGGATGCGATAACGCAAACGACGGATCCCAACCCAAACCCGAAATCTACACCGCTCATCGGGGAACCAACGGCGATCGGAAGGCCTACAGGTGACCACTCGAATGATGACCTTGAACATCGAGAGAACGCGAATTCAATACACCTGACGCCCCCTCCGCAGCAGCATACGGTTACCGAAGAGCCTGTCGAGAAACCCGTCAATGCACAACATCTACAAGATGATACAACCCCCCGCACTCCCCCGACACGCATGGTGAAATCATCTGGAAGAACGTACGAAGCTTGGCAATCTCCCCCGATCGACTGGATTCCCCTAACCACGAAATTTTCGTTGTATCAGCCCATTTCTTTTCGACAAGAAGAATGCACCATTGTTCCAGTTATCGAACGAACAGAAGGAACCGCAACCTATACTATACCCATTTCACAAAACTTTTCCCTTTCAAATCTCATCGATGACCTGCATTATACTGAGGTAATACAGGATGGCCAGACCTGCTATATTCTGTGTGTCCTTGCAGCTTTACTGAACAAGGATTGGGGGAGGGATTTCTTAAAAGGGTTATGTCAGATATCTTCAATACCGAAAGACCGTATCACTCATTCGCAAGAAGCGCAACACCTGTCCATTCGTCTAAAACTGAAGCCTTCAAACACTCCAAATTCCTGCCAATTCACATACGATAGACATGATAAGAAGTTGCTGATTCCTTTGTTTGAATCGGTTGTTGCGGCGCATCTTCAAAAGGATCGATCTGAATGGGGAAATCCCCAAGCAGTGCTGGAAAGCCTCGGATTGGACTTTGTTTCGCTGATCGAATCGCAGGAAATCGCCGCTGAACTGCACAGATCGTTGGCTTTGGGACAACTCTCAGCAAAAAGCCAGAGCGAATTTTCGCAAGACGTGAACTTCAACATCCGTTATATGAAAAAGGCATTGCTGAGCCAAGCGAATTCCCTCCACTTTGGCACTAATGAGGAAAAGCAAAATCTTTCAACTGAGGTCCAGTACCTTTACAACAAGATGTTTGCCCGACTATTCGGCGATTCCGAGCAATCCCCTTTGCTCACGGGGGAAAGGAGCCGTCTGTGTACTCAAACTACCGAAGAGTTTCTGGAAAAGCAGGTACAGCCGGCAATCCATCAGTTTTACACGTCTCTTTTAGCGTCTGCTCAAAAAGCGCAAGGAGAACAAAACCCTTTCGCCGCCTTAAAAAACGAATCCCAAAAAACTTTGATGCTACTATTGAATATTCAAGCCAAAAAACGCGATGAGAATTTTATATCATCGTGCATTGCAGACATTATCACTTTTATAACGGATGAATTTATATTGCTTGAATATGACAATGATGAGCAACACATCAAAAATATTAAAAAGTTAAATGAAACGATAAAAGACATTATTAACAATAACCAGGATATATTTTTTGGTCATAAAAATGTTTTAAAACCTGATACAATAAATTTATTATGTGACAATATATCAACCTATCTCAAAAAGCAGCGATCGATCAGCTTCGACACACAGAAAGAATTGAACGTAATTATAAATAAATTCCTAAGGAAAACAAAAATCAAAACCGGCCTGAAAAAAAGATGTCAAGCGAATAGAAAAACATGGATCCAAAAAATTAGACGTAGCGACCAAGAACACAGCTACAATCAATTTCAACAGTTATATTTGTCAAATCTAGCATTTTTGCATGCGAACATCCTGCTATCCAAGCTCAATCAACCAACACGAGATTTTTATCAAAGCATCAAACACCTCTATATCGATGAATTCAACATTCTAAGCAGCAATTTCACAAACATTACAGGGACAAAGCTGCAGAACTTTATGTCAACTGCCATACGAACGGATTCACCCATGCTGATCTTTAGAAAGAACCACTGGATGCCGCTCATCCGCATCTTGCGCGATAAATTGATCTGCCACTCCATGCAAGGCGACTCAACTAAGCGTAACCTTTCGAAAGTAAAGTTTATAGAGGATATGCGCCTCCTGTCGGCTCAAGGTTACGAGAATGCAGCAGGGACTCCGGTGGACATAATCCAAATCAAAAAACCTCAAATGGATATAGAAAAAGAGAAATAAGCGAAATTGAGCATCCGACGGGAGAAGAACATCCATCCCCTGTCGCAGGACACAAATGCCTTGAGGCCAGGTCCATTCTCCAGGCATAAAGGTTGAAGCCGAAGCGGTTATCCACTATGATGGCTCGCGTCTTTTCATGCTGGTTCTGAAGTCCTTTCCCGGGATCTCTCATGAGGTTTTTATGAAAGGCCGCCCGTCCATCATCGTCCTGATCGTGGTTGCATGTTTTTTGGCTGCCGGAGGCTATGCCGCCTATTTTGACTGGTCAAGAAGGCAGGGGGTGCCCGAAGGCCTCCTTCTGGCCAACGGGCGCATCGAGGGGGACCGGGTCACCGTTGCCGGCAAATTCGCCGGCCGCATCCAAACGTTGCTGGTCCATGAAGGCGACTGGGTGGATGCCGGGCAACCCCTTGTCACCCTGGACGACACCCAGATCCGCGCCCGGGTGGATCAGGCCCGGGAGGGGCTGGCCGCCTACGAGGCCAGGATCCTGGCGACCTCGACCGCGCTCGGCGTTTTGAGGCAGGAGGTGCCGCTTTCGATCGAGATGGCCGAGGCGGATCTGGCCCGAGCGACGGGGGCGCTCCAGAAGGCGCAGGCCGCCGAGGCCCAGGCCGAACGGGACGCCAGACGCTTCCGTGAACTGGTGTCCAAGGGGGTGGTCGAGGCACGGAGGAGCGAAGAGGCCGATCTGGCCTGGGAGGCGGCCCGAAGCGACCTGATTTCCGCCGAGGCCTCCCTCATTCAAGCCCGCCAGAAGGCAGCCGACGCACAGCTCGGCTGGGAGCGCATCGCAGCCAAAGAGGACGAGTTGAAGGCCCTGCAGGCGCAGCGCGATCAGGCCCGTGCCGCGCTTGCCGAGGCCGAAAGCGTCCTGGCCGACCTCACCATCACGGCCCCCTCCGACGGCATGATCACCCACCGCATCGTCAACCTCGGCGAAGTGGTCCAGGCCGGCAGCCCGTTGTATGAACTGGTCGATCTGGACAGCCTCTATCTCAAGGTCTACGTCCCGGAGATCCAGATCGGCAAGCTCAGGCTGGACCTGCCGGCCCGCATCTACACGGACGCCTTTCCGGAACAGCCATTCCCCGCGCGCGTCCGATACATCGCCTCGAACGCGGAGTTCACCCCCAAGGAGGTCCAAACCCCCGACGAGCGGGTAAAGCTCGTCTTCGCCGTCAAGCTTTACCTCGATGAAAACCCGGACCATCGCCTCGCCCCGGGCTTGCCGGCCGACGCCATCATCCAGTGGGACCCGGAAACCCCGTGGACCGAGCCGCAGTGGTGATCCTATGCCCGGCGAACCACCCGTCATCCGCGTCGAGTCCATCGAAAAGGCCTACGGCAGGACCCGCGCCCTTCGTGGAGTGAGCCTCGAGGTCCGCAGCGGAGAGATCTACGGGCTGATCGGCCCGGACGGCTCCGGCAAAAGCACGCTCATGAAGGTGCTCGCCGGCGTGCTGACCTTCGATGCCGGCGAGGTCCAGGTCTTCGGGACGGCCCTTGACAGCGAGCGGGCGGCCGAGCGCATCAAGGGGCGGATCGGCTTAATGCCGCAGGGCCTGGGTCTCAACCTGTATCCCGAACTCTCGGTCGAGGAGAACATCGATTTCTTCGCCCGCCTCCGGCTGCTTCCGGAAAGAGAGCTTGCCGAACGGAAAGACGCACTCCTCGCGATGACGCGCCTGAAGCCTTTCCGCGGGCGGCCGATGAAGAACCTTTCGGGAGGCATGAAACAGAAGCTAGGGCTCGTCTGCACCCTGATCCACGAACCGGAACTGGTGATCCTCGACGAACCTACGACAGGCGTCGACCCGGTCTCGAGGCGCGACTTCTGGGCCATCCTGGCGCGCATCCTGCGCGACCGCGGCATCACGGCCCTCGTTTCGACGGCCTACATGGACGAGGCCGCCCGGTTTCAACGCAGCTCCCTTTTCTACGGAGGGGAGGTCCTGGCCGAAGGGGCAACCGCCGAAATGACCCGGCTCGTCCCCGGCACCCAGGTGAACATCCGGCCCACGGGGCGCCCCCTCGAGGCCTTGAGCCGCCTGCGCCGCTCATTTTCGCAGGTCCAGGCCATCGGGCCGTGGTTCAAGGTATTCGTCGAGCAGGAAGCGCACCAGGACGCCGAGGAAAGGGTCCTGCGGGCGTTGGATGGGCTGGAGATCGAGGAGCTTTATTCCTTGGACCCCGAATTGGAGGATGTCTTCATCGCCCTGCTCAACCGCCGGGAAAAGGGTCTGCCGGCGGCCGAGGAGAAAGCTCCGTCTGCGCCCTCCTCCGCAGCCGGCCGAGAGGCGGCCGGCAACGCCATCGAGGCCCGTGAGCTCGTCCGGGACTTCGGCGCCTTCCGGGCGGTGGACCGGGTCAGCTTCACCGTCGCCCAGGGAGAGGTCTTCGGCCTGCTCGGGGCCAACGGCGCCGGCAAGACCACCGTCATCAAGATGCTCACGGGCATCCTGCCCCCGACCGCCGGCGAGGGCCTCGTGGCCGGGGCGGACATGCGGAGGGCCGGCAGGACCATCAAGGAGCGCATCGGCTACATGTCGCAGGCCTTTTCGCTCTACCAGGACCTGACCGTCATCGAAAACATCCGGCTCTACGCAGGGATCTACGGCCTCGGCCGCGGCCTGGCCAGGGAGCGCGCCGCCTGGATCCTGAACCTGGCCGGGCTCGAAGGACGCGAGCACGACCAGGCAGGCCGGCTTCCGATGGGCCTGCGCCAGCGGCTGGCCCTCGGCTGCGCCCTGGTGCATCGGCCCCGGATCCTCTTCCTGGACGAGCCGACGAGCGGGGTGGACCCGGTCGGCCGCCGCCGCTTCTGGGACGTCCTCTTCAAACTCTCGCGCGAAGACCGGGTCACGATCCTCGTCACCACCCATTACATGAGCGAGGCGGAGCACTGCGACCACCTGGCGTTGATGTACGCAGGCCGGATCGTCGCCGATGCCGGTCCGGCCGAGATGAAGCAGTCGGTCGAGGCCGAGGCGGGCAAGCTGATCGAAGTCCTGACCCCGAAGCCTTTGACGGCCATGGGCCTGCTCGAAGAGGCCGGATTCGAGGGGGTGGCCCTTTTCGGCAACGCCATCCACCTCCTGAGCCCCGACCCGGCCGATAGCGAGACACGGATCCGGGGTGCCCTGGATGCCGGGGGCGTCGCCCTCCAGCGGATCGTGACCCGCCCGCTCAGCATGGAGGACGTCTTCGTGCACCGGGTGCTGAGCCTCGAGCGGGAGGAGCGCCGGACCCCATGAAATGGAAGCGCGTCTTCATCGTCGCCCAGAAGGAGTGGCGCGAGATCCTGCGCGACCGCCTTTTTTTCACCCTCGCCTTCGTGGTGCCGGGGGTCCTCATGCTGCTCTTCGGATACGGGATCTCGCTCGACGTAGAGAACCTTCCCTTCGCCGTCGTCGACCACGACCGCTCACGCCTGAGCCGCGATTACGCCTACCGATTCATCGAGTCGCGTTATTTCGATTTCAAGGGATACCTCGACGACGAGCGCGGCATCGACCCCCTGCTCAGCGACAACGTCATCCGCGCAGCCGTCATCATCCCCGAGCATTTCGAAAAGAGGCTTCTGGCAGGACGTCCGGCCGCCGTGCAGACCCTCATCGACGGGACCTTCCCGTCACGCGCCCAGACTACCAAGAGCTACGTCACGGCCATCAACAACGCCGTCACCATGGAGTTGGTCTCGCGGCACCTGGCCGAACAGGATGGAAAGGACAGGGACCGGGCGCGTGAGATGCTCCAGCCGGTGGGGCTGCAGATCCGGTATCTTTACAATCAGAGCGCCAAGAGCATCTGGTCGATCGCGCCGAGCCTCCTGATGGTCATCCTCATGATCGCGCCGCCTTTCCTGACCGCCATCGGCGTCGTGCGGGAGAAGGAAAACGGCTCCATCTACAATATCTACGCCTCCACGGTCAGCCGCGGGGAGTTCCTGATCGGGAAGCTGGCCCCCTACGTCATCATCTCGACGCTCAACATGACGCTCCTCTGGGTCCTGGCGGTCCAGCTCTACGGGGCACCCTTCAAGGGGCAGCTCGGATTCTTCCTGCCCGCCTCCGTCCTCTATCTCCTGTGCACGACCGGGATCGGGCTCCTGATCTCCGTCTTCGTGAGGACCCAGATCGCCGCCATCATCGTGACCGTCATCCTGACCCTGGTGCCCGCCGTCCTGTATTCGGGGTTTCTGATCCCCATCGCCTCCCTCTCGGGCCAGGCCAAGATCACCGCCCACCTGATCCCGGCCATGTATTACACCAATATCGCGGTAGGAAGCTTCCTGAAGGGCATCGGTCTCGAGGTCCTGTGGGGTGATCTCCTGGTGCTTGCGGTCTACGCCCTGATCGTCTTTTCTGCTGGCTTCATCCTGTTCAGCAAGAGGCCGAAGGCATGAGCGGACACACCCGAAGCATTTCGTCTTCCCCAAGGGTCTGGTTTCAGCGCGTCGCATCCCTGACCGTGAAGGAGCTGCGACAGCTCTACCGCGACCCGATCCTCATGCTCTTCATCCTTTACGCCTTCACCCTGGACATCTATCTGGCCGGGTCGGGCGTCAGCCTGGAGCTGAAGCAGGCGCGCCTCTTCGTGCAGGACCACGACCGCTCGACCGCCTCCCGCGAACTGATCCACCGCTTCCGCCCGCCCTATTTCCGCTTCATGGGGGAAACCGCGGACGAGCGGGGCGGAATCGCTCTTCTCGACCGGGGCGAGGCGATGCTGGTGCTCGACATTCCTGAGCACTTCGAAAAGCGGCTGCTCGAAGACGAATCAGCCGATGTCCTCCTCCTGGTGGACACCACCAACTCCGTGCTGGGTTTCCTGGCCTCATCGTATGCGTCGGAAATCGTCAGCGGGTACGGGATGGAGGTCGGCATGCGGCGCGCGGGGCTCGGGGAGGACGCCCTCGAACGGATGCCGCTGATCGAAAACCAGACGCGCGTCTGGTTCAACCCTAACCAGAACAACACCTGGTTCATGTCCCTGACCGAGCTCCTGAACATCATCACCGTGCTGGTCGTGCTGCTCCCGGCCGCCGCCCTCGTGCGGGAAAAGGAGCGGGGCACGATCGAGCAGCTCCTCGTCTCGCCCCTCAGCTCCTTCCAGATCGTGCTGCCCAAGATCGCGGCGATGTCGGCGGTGATCCTCGCCGGCACCGCCCTCTGCCTCTTCTCCGTCCTCGGGGCCGTCTTCCATCTCCCCTTCCGGGGGAGCCTGCTCTTTTTCTTCGCCGTGACGGCGCTCTATGTCTTCACCACCGCCGGCCTCGGAGTTCTCGCCGCCACCTTCGCCCGGAACATGGCCCAGGTCGGCATGCTGACCGTGCTGATGGTGGCCCCGATGCTCTTTCTATCCGGCAACTGGACCCCTCCCGAGGCCATGAACCGTGTGATGGTGTTCTTCATGACCCTTTCCCCGCTGCACTATTTCATCGACGCGAGCTTCGGCATCCTCCTCAAGGGCGCCGGCCTGAAGCTCCTCTGGGACGACATCCTCGCCATGGCGCTCATCGGCGCCACGGTGTTCGGCATCGGTCTGTGGCGCTTCCGGCGGCAGTTTCATTGATGTTTTGAGGAATGCGCCGGACCGCTCCCTGAGGTTCCTCGGGTGCACCCTTCTTGCAGACCGCCTATTTTCTAAAGGAAGCGTCCATCCGGAAATGATTTCCCGCTAGAGCCCAGTTTCCAATCCAGAAAGGAGGCTTTTTAAGCAATATCAAGGGAATCCCACGCTTGCGCGGAGGCGACCTGGAGGTCGCCGCGGTCGTGACGGATGATCGTTCCCGAGCACCGGATGTGAAACCGGCCTCAACGGCCCGTACAGGCCAGTCCGGGGGGCGCCTGAAAAACGCCGCTGTTCTGAAGCGATTGAAAAGTTGAATCATCTGCGCTAGAATTTCATAGAATGCTCAAAGGGCACGTTTAGAAAACCGCCCGGTTGAGCAGCCTCCGTGTGTCTGTTAGGCGTAAGGCGATCCCTGCGGCACTATCGGTCGCCGGGCTAACAGCGGGAGGCTTTTTCACCCCTGACACCGGGGAAACATCCAACCCTAGTGCTTCAACAGGTGTTATGATGGAAACGATCCAGACCGACCCTTTCGCCATCAAAGACTGCGCGCTGATCGCCATCGCCACCGGAGAAAAAGCCCGGAATCTGCGTGAATTAAGAGAGATCATCGAACGTATCGACCCTGCAAGCATCTATTACCACTTCTGGGGCGGGCTTCTCCGTCCCCGTTTCGATGACCCGGAATACCACAACGATTTCGCCATCTGGGTGTATCGGAGCCTCCACAACAAGGCCCTCGCCGAACGTCTGGCAGTCATCGATCCGGCTGCATTCGACACGATCGAGAATCTGCGCGCGGAACTCTTAGACATCATGGAAGACGCCCTCTACCAGACCGATACGCCTGCCTGGGCGGAGAGGGATCGCCAGTTCGAGTTCATCCGCTCGCAAATCGTGGTCTTCAACCCGAACGTCCAGGTAACCGATGCGGCGATGCTGACGCGGGTGCTGCCGACAATATCGCTCGGGAGCATCTTCTTTCATTTCATCGATGCAAGACAGCGCAACCGGAACCATCTGGACGACTTCCGCTTCTGGCTCCGCTCGCAGGGAGATTCCTACGAGCCGCTGTGTGACGCCATCGCACGGATCGACCCCTATTTCTCATCCCTTTCAGACCTGCGTATGGAACTGCTGAAGTCTTTCGTTTCCCACTTTTCCGGAGAGCAGAGGCCTTAGAATGAATGGATTCTCGACTATGCTCGCGCAATATGCCGAGATCACCGGCCAGGATGTGGTGGGGCATCTCTATCAACTCGCCGCCCCGCTCAAGGGAATGCGCCTTGTGCACATCAATTCCACGCGCCTCGGGGGAGGCGTGGCGGAGATTCTGCACAAAATGGTCCCCCTCATGAATGAACTCGGCATCGAGACGCATTGGGAGGTCATCAGCGGGGGCCAGGATTTCTACGAATGCACGAAGGCCTTCCACAACGGCATGCAGGGCAGGCAGGTTTCCATACCCGATTTCCATTTCAAGGCATACGAGTCGGCCAACGCTGAAGCAGCTGAAAATTTGAGGGGCATCCTCGAAGAAGCGGATATCGTCATCGTTCATGACCCGCAACCTGCGGCGCTGATCCGCCACTATCCGCGCCGGAAAAACAAGTGGCTTTGGCGCTGTCATATCGATGCCAGTCACCCCTCCCGCGCGGTCTGGAAATACCTCTACGAACATGTCAGGCATTACGATGCCAGCGTTTTTTCCCTCGCGGCCTTCGCGCGGCGGCTTCCCCATTCCATCTATTTGATCCCGCCGAGCATCGACCCCCTGCACGAAAAGAACGTCGACCTCGAGTTGGAAGAGGTCGCGGAGGTCCGAGCGCGATTCGGTATCGACCCAGAGCGCCCCACTGTCGTTCAGATTTCGCGCTACGACCGCTTCAAAGACCCCGTAGGAGTCATCGAGGCCTATCGAATGGCGAAGCGCTTCGTGCCTGGCATCCAGTTGGTTCTCGCAGGCGGCGGCGCCTCGGACGACCCCGAAGGAGAGGCCGTTTTGGAGGAAGTGCGCAGAGCCGCAGACCACGATCCCGACATCCATGTACTTCTGCTGCCGCCCGACGCCCATCGGACCATCAACGCCCTTCAGCGGGCCGCGGACATCGTGATCCAAAAATCAGTCAAGGAAGGGTTCGGGCTGACCGTAACGGAGGGGATGTGGAAGGAAAAACCCGTCATCGGAGGCGACACGGGCGGCATCCGGATCCAGGTGATCGACCACCACACCGGATTTCTGGTCAACACCCCGGAGGGGGCGGCCTTGCGGATCCGGTATTTGTTCCACAAGCCTGAGGAAATGCGCAGGATCGGCGCAAAAGCGAAGGCATTCGTGCGGGAAAACTTTCTGATCACCCGGCACCTGCGGGAATACTTGACCATGATCTTCGGAATCCTGCACGGTCAGAGAGACCGGATCGAGCTCTCTTAAAAATCCGCACTCCAGGGGGCGGACCTGACCACACTCGCCCATCCTCCTAGGACACTGCCGCTCTCCGGTTCCCGCGAGGCAGACGTCCGGGTCTCGATCGAGAACGCCCTCACCCCCTCTCCGGCTCCATTTGAACAGCTCACTTCCGGGAGGGGGACTGCTTGTCCTCCTCGCACAAAAGACCAACAGGGAAAAGCCGCAGAAGGTCTGCCACCCGCCGTTCGCCCCCTTCGAAACGGGCATCGGAAAAGGCATCCCGCCAGCGCCCCGGTGGAAGCGCGAGGCTCGTATCCCCCCACTCTCCGCCGCCTTTCAAGGGGAAGCGCGGCGCAACAACGACAACCTTTCCGGCGCGGGAGAAGGCTACAACCGCTTCGGCCTTCCGCCCGCAGGCGTAGAGCGGTGCGTAGTCCTGGGAAAGGAAGAACGCCTCCCGCCGCTTCCTGAGTTCCAGCGTCTTCTGGATCAACCACAACTTGGGAAGCCCCTCGTCCATCCGCGCAAGCACATCAGCCGGGCCGAGTTCTTTTAACTCCGACAGCAGCCGCTGTCTCAATGAAAAATCGACGGGGCGGCGGTTGTCCGGATCGACCAGACTGTGATCCCAGAGTTCACTCCCCTGATAGAGATCCGGCACCCCGGGCGCCGTCAGTTTGATGAGCATCTGCGATAGGGAATTCAATCTCCCGGGCAGGACAAGCTTTTGAACGAAGTCCTCGATCTTCGAATGAAAGGCCTCGTTCTGCATGATCAGCTGAACGAAACGATCCAAACCGGCCTCGTACTCCCGCACCGGTTTCGTCCAGGAGGTATGCGTCTTGGCCTCGCGGGCGGCCTTCAACGCGAAGGTCCTGACGCGCTTCGGTTCGATAGGCCAGGCCCCCACAAGGGTTTGGTAGAGGAGGTACTCGAAATTCCGATCAGGAATACCGGCGCGCCTGTAACGCTCATTTTCAAGCGACCAGGCCCGCACTGCCCTACCCCAATCCGCCGGAATCTCGGAGAGGAGGGCCAGCCGCGCGCGCACGTCTTCGCTCCGCTTGGTGTCGTGGGTCGAGGTGGAGAGCATGCCATGAGGCTCACGCCGCACCTTCTCCAGCATCGCCTCATGGAACGCCTGCAGCGAAACCCCGAAGGCGGCGGGGTCCCCCCCTACCTCGTTCAGCCCGATCAGCCGGTTGTAACAGTAAAAGGTCGTATCCTCGAGCCCCTTGGCCGCCACAGGCCCAGTCACCTGCTGGAAACGCAGGACGAACTCCGCCTCTGCCTCACCGCGGACCTCCATCAGCAGAATCTTCCCGATAAACCCGAAGAGGTCCGTTTCGATCTCGGCCCTGTTCTCCGATGCCCTCTCGACAGCCTCCACGATGACGGCACGGTCTTGCTCCCGGACAGGACCCTCACCGGGGCGCACGTAGGTCCGGTACACATCGAAACAGGCCATGATCTCACGCAAAGCGCCCTGGATATCGTGGCGCGTGTAGTCCCGGTAGCGCCGGTGGCGCTCGCAGATCTGCACCAGCTGCTCGGTGAGGCGGTTCACTTCGCTCCCGAAGAGCTCGGCCAGGACCTGGCGCTTTTTCTCCAGGGCTATGGCCGCGTATTCGCTCCGTTCACCGCAGAAATCCGCATAAAACGCCGAGAGCGGTTCCTTTCCCGCAGAGTGGACGAACAGGCCGCCCAGCAGGTTCAGGAAGTCATAGCCTGTCGTCCCGGCGGCATCCCACCCGTCCGGCAGACGTTCGCCCGGCTGGAGGATCTTCTCGACCACGATCCAGGCATGGGGAGCCGCTCTTCGCAGGCGCGTGAGATATTCCCCGGGATCCCGCAGGCCATCCGGATGATCGATCCGCAGGCCGTCCAGACTGCCGTCCCGAACCCACTCGAGGATCCTGGCATGCGTCTCTAGGAATACCTGTTCGAATTCGATGCGCAGGCCCGCCAGAGCGGCGATGTCGAAGAACCGCCGGTAGCCGAGTTCATGCGCTCCCGCTCGCCAATAAGCCAATCTGTAATTCTGCTGGTCCAGGAAAAAATCCAGCCGGTCGATCGACCGGTTCTCTTCTTCGACCACCTCGTCGAGTGCCCGCGCGCACGCAGGCGCCCGCTCGAGCAGTTCGGAAAGCTGCCCGCCGATGACCCTCCTGTCGCGCTGGCGGCGCCGGATGCTCGCAGCGTCGGTGGAAGTGGGGAGCGGCAGGGCGGACAAGGCCTCGGAAAAAAAGGCCAGTTCGTCCGACGACGCCCTCTCGGCAGCCTCGGCCAACAACGCGGAAAGCGAGCGGGGCGCCACCGGCAGCCGGTGCCCGGCATACTGGATCACGAATCGCGCCCCCTCTCGCAGCACCCTGACCTTCCCCGCCTCGATGACCCTGCCGTAATGGTCTTCCAGGATCGGCAGCAGGATCTTGTTGGCCAGGCGGTCCTCCGGGGGGTTCCAGTCCACGTCGAAATAAGCGGCGTAAGGGCTCGACGGACCATTTTCGAGGACATCCCACCACCAGCGGTTTTCAGGGGTCCCGACAGCCATGTGGTTCGGGACGATGTCGAGCACCATTCCCAGTCCGCGCCTGGCGAGCGCTTCGCACAGCACCCTTCGCCCTGCTTCTCCGCCGAGTTCCTCGTTGACGCGCGAATGATCCACCACATCGTAGCCGTGGGTGCTCCCTTTGACCGCCTTCAAACAGGGCGAACTGTATAAATGGCTGATTCCGAGCGCCTCGAGATAGTCGCTCAAACCCGCCGCATCGTAAAACGTGAACCCCGAATGAAACTGCATGCGGTAGGTCGCTCTGGGAATCTTCTTCATTCCGTCCGACCTCATTTTTCCGTCACACCCTCATCAGCAAGAGAACGGTCCGCTCCCCGATCCGTACCTCCTCCAAAGCCCCGTAGACCTTCTCGTACTCCCGCCTCCCGGTCCCAGAGGCCAAGCCCCATCCTTCCCCCGTCTCGAGCACCGGGCGCCAGCGTTCACCCCACTCCGGACCCGGCAATTTAAAGGAAAGCGCCTCCTGATGGGCATTGAAAAGAATCAAGAAGCTGTCGTCCACCACCCTTTCTCCATAGGCATCCGGATAGAGGATGGCATCCCCGTTCAGAAAGACGCTCAACGCCTTTACCGAGGCGCTGTGCCAGGCCTCCTCCGTCATTTGTTCGCCGCCTGGGGCAAACCACCCGATATCGTGCACTTCGCTCCCGTGGATGGCGCGCCCCAAAAACCAGCCCCTTCTCCTGAAAACCGGGTGATCCTTCCGCAGCGCGATGAGTTTTCGTACGAAGGCAAGGAAGTCCTCGTCCAGTTCCTCCCAGTTGAACCAGGACAGGGGGTTGTCCTGACAATAGACATTGTTGTTTCCATTCTGCGTTCGCCCGGCCTCATCCCCGTGCAGAAGCATCGGAATGCCCTGAGAGAAGAACAACGTGGCCAAAAGGTTTCGTTTCTGCCGCCCCCGCAGTGCCAGAATCGACGGGTCGGCGGTGGGTCCTTCCACCCCGCAGTTCCACGAACGGTTGTGGTTTTCTCCGTCTCTGCTCTCCTCCCCGTTCGCTTCATTGTGCTTTTCGTTGTAGCTCACCAGATCCTGCAAGGTGAACCCATCGTGCGCTGTAATGAAATTGATGCTGGCGTAAGGCCTGCGCCCGTTCCTCTCATAAAGATCGGAACTTCCGGTCAGACGATAAGCGAACCCGGCAAGCGCCTGGTCTTCGCCGAGCCAGAAGCTCCGGATGCAGTCGCGGTACTTGCCGTTCCATTCGGACCAAAGAGGTGGGAAGTTCCCCACCTGATACCCCCCCTCGCCTACATCCCATGGCTCCGCGATCAGTTTGACCTGGCTCACTACGGGATCCTGCTGGATCAGGTCGAAAAATGCCGAAAGGCGGTCGACATCGTGAAGCTCCCGGGCAAGAGCCGCCGCCAGATCGAAGCGGAAGCCGTCGACATGCATCTCGAGCACCCAGTAACGGAGTGAATCCATGATCAACTGCAGCACATGAGGATGCCGCATGTTGAGGGTGTTGCCGGTCCCGGTATAATCCATGTAGTACCGGGGATCCCCTTCCACCAGACGGTAATAGGCTGCATTGTCGATCCCTTTGAAAGAAAGCACCGGACCAAGATGATTTCCTTCGGCGGTGTGGTTGTAAACGACATCCAGGATCACTTCGATGCCGGCCTGGTGCAGCATCTTGACCATCTGCTTGAACTCGGGGACCTGCTCCCCCAAGCGCCCCTTCGCTGCATATTCGTTGTGCGGGGCCAGATAGGCGATGGAGTTGTACCCCCAATAGTTCCGGAGACCCTTTTCGACCAGATGGGCATCGTGGATGAACTGGTGTACGGGCATCAATTCGACGGCCGTAACCCCGAGTTCCAGGAGGTAGTCCAGCACCAGAGGGTGGCTCAAGCCGGAAAAGGTGCCGCGGATCTCGGGAGGGATACCCGGGTGGCGGGCGGTGAAACCTTTCACGTGCACCTCATAGATGACGGTCTCGTGAAGGGGCCTGCGAAGCGGACGGTCGTTGCCCCAATCGAAATAGGGGTTGACCACCACCGATTTCGGCACATACGGTGCGCTGTCCGCAGTGTTGGCCGGCCCCTCGGGGTCGTTGAAACAATGCTGGAAAACCGCCTCGTTCCAATCCACCAGCCCATCGACGGCCTTGGAGTAAGGATCCAGCAGGAGCTTGCCGGGGTTGCAGCGATGACCAGCCTCCGGATTCCAGGGTCCGTGGACCCGGTAACCGTAACGCTGCCCGGGGGCGATATCCGGAAGGTACCCGTGCCAGCAAAAGGCCGTCCGCTCCGCCAGGTCGACCCGCGCCTCCCTGCCCTGCTCGTCGAAAAGGCACAGCTCGACCCTTTCGGCCGCCTCGGAAAAGAGCGAAAAATTGGTGCCCACTCCATCATAAGTAGCCCCCAACGGGTACGCCTCTCCGGGCCACACATTCAGATCCATGTCAGCTTTCCTCCCTCTGCACCGATTCCATCCTCCAACCGAAAAGTCAAGAACCCCCGAGAACGACCACCGTGTCAAGCGGCAAAACCGCCTCGTCCCGGGCGAATTCGAACCCGGTCGAGCAGGAAGCCAGCAGGACCTCTCTCGGGGCGCCAGACGGGAGCGGAATCCTTCGCGCCTCTGCGCCGAGGTTGCAGAGCACGAGCACATTCCCCCGCCTGACGCTCAGCCACCGCTCCTGTTCGCTGAAGGAAACGCAGGGCTGCGCCCCGCCGCGCAGATCGGGCTCGGAGCGGCGCAGGGCGATCAGGCTGCGATGCCAGGCCAGGAGTTCGTCGTGCGGCGCCTTCGACATCTCCCCCCAGTCGAGTTTCGAACGTGCGAACGTTGCGAAATCCTGCGGATCGGGGACATCCTCCGGCGCCCACCCGAAGGCCGCGAACTCCCTGCGTCGGCCCTCCCGCACGGCGCGCCCCAGGTCCTTGTCCTGATGGTCTGTAAAATACTGAAAAGGCGTCGAGGCCCCCCACTCCTCCCCCTGGAAGATCAGCGGGGTGAAGGGCGAGGTCAAGACGAGGGCCGCAGCGATCTTGAGGCGCCCGATGCCCACGATCCGGCTCAGCCTTTCACCCCTGGCGCGGTTCCCGGCCTGGTCGTGGTTCTGGCTGTAGGCGAACAGACGGCGTCCGGGAAAGGAGGTGAACGGCCTGCCGTGGCGCCGGCGGCGGTAGCGGGAGTAGCGCCCGTCGTAGACGAAGCCCGAGGTCAAGGCCTTGGCCAGGTCCCCGAGACTGCCGAAATCGACGTAGTACCCGTCCTGCTCTCCGGTCAGCAGGGTATGCAGGGCGTGGTGGAAATCGTCGCTCCACTGGGCATCGAGGCCGTAGCCGCCCGCCTCCGGGGACCGCACCAGGCGCGGGTCGTTGAGGGCGCTTTCCGCGATCAGGCAGAGCTGCCGGCCCATCGTGTTTTCGAGGAGGGCCGCCTCCCGGGCAAGCTCTTCCAGGATGTGCAGCGCGGAGGTGTCGAGGATCGCATGCACCGCATCGAGGCGGAGCCCGTCGACGTGATAATCCTCGAACCACATCCGGGCGTTCCCCAGGAAAAATGCCCGCACCGCGTCACTGTGCGGCCCGTCGAAGTTGACCGCCTTGCCCCACGGCACCGGATGAAGCTCCGAGAGGTAAGGTCCGAAGGCGTCGAGGTGATTGCCCTCCGGACCGAAGTGGTTGTACACGACGTCAAGGATGACACCGATCCCGGCCAGATGGCAGGCCTCGACGAGCCGCTTCAGCCCTTCAGGGCCCCCGTACGCCTCCTGCGGGGCGTAGAGGGCGACGCCGTCGTACCCCCACCCCCGGCCTCCGGAAAAACTGTTCACCGGCATCAGTTCGATGTGGCTGATGCCGAGATCCTGAAGGTAATCGAGCTTCCGCACGACACCGTCGAAGCTTCCTTCAGGCGTGAAGGTGCCCACGTGGAGCTCATAGATGACCGCGGAGCCCAGGGGAGGCTGCCGCCACCCTTGATCATGCCAGGCGAAGCGGGTGTGGTCGAGGAAGCGCGAAAAGCCATGGACGCCGTGCGGCTGCCAGGGAGAGCGGGGGTCCGGCAGGGGCGCCCCCCCATTTAGAGAGAAGGCGTAATCCACGCCATGCGCAGCCAGGGCGGTTTCCACCTGCCACCAGCCGCCCGGAAGCCCCTGCATCTCGAGCGCACGCCCCCCGATCACCAGGGCCACGCTGCGCGCCCTCGGCGCCCAAACACTTACCGCCGTCATGATCCGTCCACCTCCATGACCGCTCCCGTCCAGGTCCTTTCTCCTTGGCCCCTATTCGCCCGCCGGGTTATGATGGCGCATCGCCCCATGCCGGGAAGTCGAAATCCACTGATTTCGGCAGGCAAAAGAAAAAACGCCGGCAGATCAGAAGCTGTTCGCGCTGCCGGTCTTCTTCCCGGACAAACCGATTGTGTGACGTGTGGAAGCGGAGGATAAAGACTGCATGCAAAAGGGAACCTTCAAAAAAGTGAAACCGTCCAACACGAGAATGTACGGGCCGAAAGGGATCATCGTCTGCGGGTACCCGGCCGGGGAGCATGCCTTGCTGCTTGAATTCGTGAGAGCGGCAGGCATGGGCGAAAGGCCTGTCATTTTTGCCCGGACCGCGGATGCCTCGGTTTGTTTGAAGGATCTGCTCTCCTTTTCAGATGGTTCGGGGACGGGCCTCCCCTCCGAGATGCCGCGGGCGCTCATCCTGTCAGGTTTTACCCAAAACGAACTGCACCGGATGATGTCCGCCTACCGCAACGCGGGGCTGCCCGCCCAGCTTTGGGCCACCCTGACGCCGATCTCCGAGAACTGGCCCTTGTGCGATCTCCTGGAGGAACTCCAGAGGGAACGCGAGGCTGTCCTCGCCCGCCGGCCGACAGCGCCACCGCGCAACCGTTGAATGATCCCGGCGGGCCGGGGCCCGCTTCCTTTTGATTGAAGACCAAGATCCGCGGGCTGTCAAGGGGAACGGGGTGCGGCTGTCATGTTGCAGCGCTGAGAGGGCCTTCTTATCCTTGTCGGCGCGGGGCTGGCTGAACCGACGAAGAGTAGCCCTCCGATGGGGATCGCGATGACCAGCGGAAGCGCATCTCTTCACGCATGCAGTAGAGCACCGGCACGACGAACCAGGTCAGCACGGCGAAGACCATCCCGCCGAAGGACGGGATCGCCATCGGAATCATGACGTCCGCGCCGCGCCCCGTGGAGGTCAGGATCGGCAGCAGGGCCAGGATCGTGGTGGCGGAGGTCATCGAGGCCGGCCGGATGCGGCGGACCGCCCCGGCCACCACCGCCTTGCGGATGGCCGGAATCGAATCGGTCGGGCGCTCGGCCCTCGAATCGTCCAGGTAGGTCGCCATCAGGACGCCGTCGTCCGAGGCGATGCCGAAAAGGGCCAGGAACCCCACCCAGATGGCGACGCTCAAGTTGATGGGGTGGACCTGGAAGAGGCTCTGCATGGACACGCCGAAGAGGCTGAAATCCAGAAACCCGGGCCGGCCGTAGAGCCAGACCATAATGAAGCCCCCGCCCCAGGCCACGAAGATGCTCGAGAACACCATGCAGGTGGTCAGAGTGGACCGGAACTGCAGGTAGAGCACGATGAAGATCAGGAGGAGGGCCAGGGGCAGGACGACGGCGAGCTTCTTCTGGGCGCGGACCTGGTTCTCGTAGCTGCCGGCGAAGCGGTAGGAGACGCCGGCCGGCAGGACCAGCTCCCCGCTCCGCTCCTTTTCCTTCAGAAAGCGCGCGGCCTGCTCCACAACATCCACCTCGGCGAAGCCCGGCTTCATGTCGAAGAGGACGTAGCCCAGCAGGAAGGTGTCCTCGCTCTTGATCGCCTGGGGCCCCCGCACATACCGGATGTCGGCCAACTGCTCGAGCGGGATCTGCTGACCCATCACGGGGGAAGCCACCAGCACCCGGCCGAGCGCCTCGACGCTGTCGCGCAGTTCACGCTGATAGCGCACCCGGACGGCATAGCGCTCCCGGCCCTCCACCGTCACGGTGGCCGTCCGACCGCCGACGGCGCCCTCGATCACCTCCTGCACCTCGTTCACCATGATGCCATAGCGCGAGACGGCCTCCCGGTCGACGACGATCTCCAGGTAGGGCTTCCCGACGATTCGGTCGGCGAAGACCGTGGCCGGCTCGATGGAAGGAACCTGTTTGAGGAGCCCCTCCATCCGGATGCCCACCTGTTCGATGGTCTCCAGATCGGGCCCCTTGATTTTGATCCCCATCGGCGCCCGCATGCCGGACTGGAGCATCACGATGCGCGCCGCGATCGGCTGGAGCATCGGGGCGCTCGTCACCCCGGGCACATCGGCCGCGCGCACGATCTCGTCCCAAATCTCGCGCGGGGATCGAATCCCCGGCCAGGCCTCACGGTCCGGATTCAAATCAGCGTCGAGGCGCGGCCGCCACAACCGGAAGGGCTTTCCGTCCGGATCGGGGATGAGGGCGCCGGCGGCATCCCGCACATAACGCCCCGGCACCATGTAGGGCAGACCGTCCGGCGCGTGCACCGGCCTCCCGGCGGCATCCCGGAAGACGTCGCGGCCCGAGGGCTCGAACCGGAAGGTCAGCCGCCTCCCGTTTTCATCCGTCAGGTATTCCGGGTGGTAGTTGATGACCGTCTCGATCATCGAAACGGGCGCCGGATCCAGGGGCGTCTCGGCGCGGCCGAGCTTGCCGACCGCGCCCGCCACCTCGGGAATGGTTGAGACCGCCTTGTCCTGCAGCGCGAGGATCTCCTGCACCTCCCCGATCGAGGCGTGGACCATGGTGGTCGGCATGTAGAGGTATGAGCCCTCGTCGAGGGGCGGCATGAACTCCTTCCCAAGGCCGGGGAAAACGTGATGGAGGGCGACGAAGGGCGGGCTCCCGCGCAGGGCCTCCGGAAGCCATGCGGTCATCGCCGGCGCCCCCTGCCAGATCATCGCGCCGAGAAGGACGACCGTTGCGGGAAGGACCAGGAAGAGGCCTTTCCGGGCAAGGAACCAGGAAAGGAGGCGCGGGTAAACCAGCCGAAACAGGCCGAGCAAAGCGAGGAGCCCGCCGATCAGCCCGAAAACGAACAGGAAGTTTCTGAAGGACCCCGTCTCGGGCCCGAGCGGCAGCCAGTGCTTCGAGAGCAGGATCATGACGAGGGCGATCAGGAGCCAGTTCTCGGCCCGCGAAATCCAGCGCTCCGGCCCCGCCGGCAACCGGCCCTCGAGCGCCGCCCGGGCGGCCAGCCACAGGAGTGCGAGCCCGAGCCACCCGTTGACGGCAAACCCGACGCCGATTCCCGCCGCGGCGTACAAGCCCGGCCGCAGCCAGCGGCGCACGCCGCGCACGAGCATCCGTCGATGCGCCATCAGCATCGCCGCCAGGGTCGGCAGGATGGTCAGCGCCACGATCAGGGAGGCGATCAGAGCAAAGGTCTTGGTGTAGGCGAGGGGTTTGAAGAGCTTCCCCTCGGCCCCTTCCATGGCGAAGACGGGCAGGAAGCCGATGATCGTTGTCGCGACCGCGGTGAGCACCGCCCCGCCCACCTCGACGGTGGCCCGGTAGATGAGCGTCAGCCTGTTTCCGCCTGTCTTGTCATTCTCCAGGTGCGCGAGGATGTTCTCGGTGATGATGATGCCCATGTCCACCATCGTCCCGATGGCGATGGCGATCCCCGAAAGGGCCACGATATTGGCGTCGATGCCGAAGAGCTTCATTCCGATGAAGCACATGAGCACCGCGAGGGGCAGCAGCGCCGAGACGATGAGGGAACTCCGCAGATGCATGACCGCGATCAGGATGACGATGACGGTGACGAGGATCTCCTCCACGAGCGCGGTGTTGAGGGTCCCCAGGGTCTCGGCGATCAGCCCGGAGCGGTCATAGAAGGGCACCACCGTCACCTTGCTGACCGTCCCGTCGGCCAGGGTCCGCGAAGGGAGCCCCGGGCTGATCTCGGCGATCTTCTCTTTCACGTTCCGGATGGCGGCGAGCGGGTTTTCCCCGTAGCGCGCCACCACGACGCCCCCCACCGCCTCGACCCCCTCCTTGTCGAGCGCGCCCCGGCGGAGCGCAGGGCCCGCGGCCACCCTCGCCACATCGCCGACCCGCACGGGAACGCCCTCCCGCACTGCAACGACTGCGCTCTCGATGTCGGGGATCCGCTTGACGAAGCCGACCCCGCGGATGATGTACTCGACGTCGTTCAGCTCGATCGTCCGTGCCCCAACATCCAGGTTCGACATCTTCACAGCGGCCAGGACCTGCTCGAACTTCACCCCGTAGGCCCGCAGGGCATCCGGGTCCACATCCACCTGGTATTCCCGGACAAAGCCCCCCACCGAGGCGACCTCGCTGACCCCCTCGGCGGAAAGGAGGGCATAGCGCACATACCAGTCCTGGATGCTCCTGAGCTCATCGAGATCCCACCCGCCGGCCGGCTTCCCCTCCGGGTCCCTCCCTTCGAGGGTGTACCAGAAGACCTGCCCGAGGGCCGTCGCATCCGGCCCCAGGGTGGGGCGGACACCGGCCGGGAGGGCTGCGGGGGGAAGGCTCGAAAGCTTTTCGAGGAGCCGGGTGCGGGACCAGTAAAAGTCGACCCCCTCTTCGAAGATCACGTAAATGCTTGAAAACCCGAACATGGAGAGGCTGCGGACCGTCCGGACCCCCGGGATGCCGAGGAGCGAAACCGTGAGGGGGTAGGTCACCTGATCTTCCACGTCCTGCGGGGAACGGCCGGGCCATTCGGTGAAGACGATCTGCTGGTTTTCGCCGATGTCCGGGATGGCGTCGACGGGAACCGGGTCCCTGGGGATGCCGATTTCCCACTCGAAGGGCGCCGTGAAAACCCCCCAGCCGATCACGAGAAGCGTCAGGAGGATGACGACCAGCCGCTGCCTGAGGCAGAAGTCGACGATGCGCGCAACGAAGGAGGACTGATCTTTTATTGCAACGCTATCATCACTTTTTTCCATATGTTGCCCGTCATTTTTCATAAGCTGGCTCAGGGTTGGTCGACGCGCCGTTTCACCTCACCGCAGGCGAGCATCGCAGCGCCGAAATAAGGGTTCCGCACCTGCTCGTCCAACTGGAGCCACGACGCGCCTCGATCCTCGAAGGCCATGGGGCAGAAAACCTCGAAGACGGGCTGGTCCATCACGACCCCCAGAGCGGCAACCGCTGCGATGAGACCGCTCGAGACCGGCTCGAAGGCGCTGCGAAGATCATCGATCGCCTCCGCGCCGTGCATCCCGTGAATCCCCTTCTCGATCCTCCGAGCGGCATCCTCCCAGACGCCCCGGGCAGGCCCGGGGAGCACGCCTCCGTCAACCTCCCGAAAGACCTCCAATAAGGCGTGGACCCTCTTTCGGGCGCCTTCGGCATCATCGGCGGCGAGGGCCTCGGAGACCGGCACATAGGCCATGACCAGATCCCCGAGCTGTCGGCGAAAGGCGTGAGGCACATCCGGATGCCCGGGGGGCGCCTCGCCGGCCGCCGGTCCCAGGCGCTCCGCCAGTCGGGCCATGTGCCGGGAAAGCTCGCTGTGGAGGAACCGGGCCTCCCCCAGGTCCACCGCCTCGGAACCGAGGAGGCTGTCATTGCGGATCAGCATGGTCCATTCACGCCACAGGAGCCCGCCTTCGCCCTCCGGCCCCTCATCGGCGATCGCACCGATGCGCTCGTGGATGCCCTTGAAGGCGACCCTGGCGGCGTTCAGGTCTCCGGATGCCAGCAGGCCCTCCAGGGCGCCCGCGTCCTCGATCAGCGACCGGAGCTCCGCTTCCGCCGGAGCGGAGACAGGCCAGCGGCTCCCGGCTCCCGGCATTCCTCGCTCAGGACCTTCCATGGCGTGGTCATGCCCCCCGGCCGGTGCCGCACCCGGCTCCGGGGCCATCATGCTCGGTTTGGCCTGGATCTGCAGGGCGCTGTCGAGCCTGAAGGCCCCGCGCGTCACCACCTCTTCCCCTTCCCTCAGCCCTTCCCGGACCACGTACCAGTCCCCGGCCCGCGGCCCGAGGACCACTTCGCGCCCCTCGTAAAGCCCCTCCCCGCCCGGGAGCGCCACATACACGACCGCTCTCTTTCCGGTCAGGAGCGGGGCCGAAGCCGGGATCAGGAGGGGCGCCTCACCCTCTGAAGCGGCCGCGGCTTCGACCCGCTGCACCGCCCGCACGATCATTCCCGGCCGCAGCCGGAGATCCGGGTTTTCCGCCTCGAGTCGCACCCTAGCGGTGCGCGTCCGCTCATCGAGGAAGGGATCGATGAACACTACCTTGCCGCTGAAAGACCGGCCCGGAACGGCCTCCGTCCGAAACTGCACCTCAGCCCCCGGGCGCACCCACGGAAGATCGGATTCGTAGGCATCGAGCATCACCCAGACCCGCGAGATGTCGGCGACCGTGTAAACAGGGCTCCCCGTAGCCACATACACCCCTTCGGTCACCTCCCGCCGGATGACGACCCCGGTCAGAGGGGCATAGAGGGTGACATGCTCCGAGGGCCTGCCGCGTTCGGCGAGCGCATCCACCTGGGGCCTCGTCATCCCCAGGAGACGCAGCTTTTCACGTGCGGCATCGGCGGTGCGACGGGCCGAGTCGCGGATCAGTTGCAGACCGTTTTCCGGCAGATCCGACAGGCTTTTCACCGCCTGGATGAACTCCGACTGCGCGGCGTAGAGCTCCGGACTGTAGATCTCCGCCATGGGCCGGCCTTTCTGGACGAAGGCGCCGGTGTAATCCACGTAAAGCTGGTCGATCCGTCCGCCCACCCTCGCGGTGATCTCCCCGAGCCGGGTCTCGTCGTAGACCACCTCCCCGGAGAGGCGTGTTTCCACATCAGGTGTCCTTCGGATGACAGGCGATGTCTGGACCTGGGCGAGCCTGCGGGCGCTTTCTGAGAGGCGGATCTCCCGGAGGCTCCTGGCGGAGCCTTCCGAGGTCTCCTGTTTGAGCGGGATCAGGTCCATGAAGCAGATCGGGCACTTCCCCGGCTCAGGGAGTTGGATCTGCGGGTGCATGGAGCAGGTCCAGATGGTGGCCGCCTCGCCACCCGCATGGACCTGTTCCCTCTCGGCAGGCGCTTCCCGGGCGGCCTGGTGCAGCTCATCCGGCATGAGCCACATCGCCGCTCCCCAGCCGAGGAGGCCGCCTGCCAGGATCAAAGCCAGGACCGCTCCAGCCCGGCGTCCGGCAAAACGCCCCCGGGTCTTTCCCCGTTCCTCGTTCATGACCCGCCCCCCTCCATCTTCAGCGGCCGCCTTTCAAATCCCCTTTTGATTCGTCTCCGGGGCCTCTCCCTGGAACGGCATCCGGGCTGTCTTCCAGGAAGATTCCCTCCTCCCGCATCTTTTGCAAATAGGTGTCGGGATCCTTCATGAACGTCTCAGGGCAGCTCGCACAGCAGAAATAGATGCGCTTCCCCTGATAGTCCACAAAGAGCTTCTCCGTGGGCTTGTACCCCATGATGGGGCACTTCTCCTGTTTGACTTCCGCTGCCGCAGGCAAAACGCCGAAGACGAAAAAAAACACCGCTAAAACCGCAAGGACTTTTCCTGGTCGTATCATGCTGCAACTCCTTTCCTGGGCTGAATGCCTTGAAACGCGCGAGACAACTCTGTGTTCCAGCAGCTGAGAAACCTGCCCCGTTGAACGTACCGCGGGGTCCTGGGCGCTCTATACCACGCAGCGATTCGAGCAGCGCATGCTCGGCGGATCAGACACATGCACGGATGCAGGCCGCGCGGGGTTTCGGGCAATGGGGCGCCCGGCGCAACGTGCCCAGTCCCGGCTCCCGGCCGAACCCTACCGGACGGATCCTGCCGGCTGACCATCCCCGTCTTTTGCCCGCTCGAGCCCGGGAAGATGGACCGGGGCGCCCTGCACCCTGCACGGGATCTCCTGCCCCAGCAGGCTTTCCATCTCAGCCAGGTACTGCCCTTGGTCCGCCACGGCGCGCAGATAGGAGAGCTGAAACTCGAGGAGGGTGCGCTCGGCATCGATCAGGTCCAGAACCGACTGACCCCCGGTCTGAAAGGCGTCGAGGGTTGCGGCCATGCCCTGCTCCGCCTTGGGGAGAAGGCTGTTCCTGAAAAGCGAGATCCTGCGGCCCGCGTCCCGGTACTTGAAAAGCGCCAGCTGCAAAGCGGCGCTGAGCCGGTCATAGGCGCCCGTATTCTGTCGTTTGAGCGATGCCGCCCGGCTTCGGGCCTCCTCCACCGCAGCCTTGCGTGCATCGAACCACAGCGGAATGTTGAACGAAACGGTGGCGACGAGCGGATCGTCGCCGTTCCGGTCGGGGTTGCCGACACGGGCCTTGTCCGTCTGGATGAACTCGAGCCCGAGGGTGACATCGGGAAAGAAGCCCTTCCGGGCAAAGTCGGCACCGGTCGATGCGGCTTCGGCCCGGATCTGGAGGGCGCGCAGCTCGGGGTTTCCCTCGGCGAGGGCCGCCGCGATCTCCGCGTCCGTCCTGTCGGCGATCAAGATCGGGATCTCGTCCGGCAGGGGCAGAGGGTCTGTCGAGGGGCGGCTCATGGCGGCGTTCAGACGCGCCTGAAGCGGCAGAAGGAGATCCTCGAGGGATCGCAGGCGGTCCTCCAGCCTGGCAAGCTCCACCTGAATCCTCAGAAACTGGGCGTAGGAAGAAAGCCCGGCCTTGTAGCGATCCTCCGTCACCCGTTCGAGGTAGCGCAGCAGCTCGATGTTCCCGCGGGCGACTGCGATCGCCCGGCCTGCATAGGCGTACTCAAAATAGGCGTCTTTCACCCGCCGGATGACGTTCGCCTGCGCTTCTTCGATCCGGATTCGCACCGCCTCGGCCTCCAACACGGCCTGCCGCTCTTTCAACGAAAGCCTGCCGAACCAAGGAAAGGTCTGAGCCAGCGCGAACCGATGCCTCTGCGGCCCCACGCGGGTTTCGACCGGTGTAACGTAGTAGCCGTAGCTGAACCGCGGATCGGGCGGGGCCCCAGCCTGCTCGGCCCTCTGAACCGCAGCCCGCCAGTTCTCCTCGGCCGCGTGGATCTCCCCATTGGCGAGGAGCGCCGCCTCGATGTACCCGTTCAGGTCGGGCATCCCGAAAGACGCCTCCGATGAAGCCGCTTCCTCTGCCCAGCCGATGCCGCCCGCTAACAGCAGCACGCCGAACACGAGGCCCTGGACGTATGCGATCAGCCCTCTTCCAGCCAAAATCGAGCCTGGACCCATCGGAAACCTCCCGTGCCAGTTTCGACCCAACCATCCCCGGACGACACCCCTGCGGCTCCTCATGCGCAAGCGGCACCGCACACCACGACGCGAAACGAAGGGGACGGCCTCGCCGAGGATATACCACATTGTGCCACCCCTTTCCCCTATGCGCAATCATTCTGACAAAATTTTTCGCGCGGATGCCGCAGAAAGCCGTCTCAAAGCCTTGTTTTCCGCTGTTCTCAGAAAAATGTCCGGTGCCGTGAAAAAACGTGCTGTTGAAGCGATGGGCTGAATTAGATGGCGCATCGGGTCAAGGCGCGCCATTCAGGCGCTGACCTTGAACCAGGCCGGACCCGAGGATCGAACCGGGGACAAAGGGGGTTCGATCCTCTGCCGGCGACGCGATGCTCGGCCCCTCAGTCGGGGCGGCTGTTGCGCATTTTCTTGAAGGCGTTGATCAGGCCGTTTGTAGAGGCATCGTGGCTGCCGATCGAATCCCCGCCTTCGAGCTCCGGGAGGATTCTCTTCGCCAACTGCTTGCCGAGTTCCACGCCCCACTGGTCGAAGCTGAAGATGTTCCAGATAACGCCCTGGACGAAGATCTTGTGCTCGTACATCGCGATCAGGCTCCCCAGGACCCGCGGGGTCAACTGCCGGAAGAGGATGGAATTCGTGGGGCGGTTGCCCTCGAAGGTTTTGTAGGCGGACAGCGCCTCGACCTCCGCTTCATCCTTCCCCTCGCGCCTGAGCTCGGCTGCAGCCTCCTCGCGGGTCTTGCCGTTCATGAGGGCCTCGGTCTGGGCGAAGAAGTTGGACAGCAGGATCGCGTGGTGTTCTCCGATCGGATTGTGGCTTACGGCCGGTGCCAGGAAATCGGCGGGCACCAGCTTGGTGCCCTGGTGGATCAACTGGTAGAAGGCATGCTGCCCGTTCGTCCCCGGCTCGCCCCAGAGGATCGGGCCGGTCTGCCAGCCGGCCGGCCTGCCGCTCCGGTCGACCGACTTGCCGTTGCTTTCCATGTCGCCCTGCTGAAAATAGGCGGGGAATCGGTGCATGTACTGGTCGTAAGGCAGGATGGCGTGCGTTTCGGCGCCGAAGAAATTGTTGTACCAGACCCCGAGGAGCGCGAGGATCACGGGGATGTTCTCTGCGAAAGCGGTTTCCTGAAAGTGCCGGTCCATGGCATAGGCGCCGTCCAGGAGCTCCCGGAACCGGTCGAAGCCCACGGAGCAAGCGATCGAAAGCCCGATGGCCGACCAGAGCGAGTAGCGGCCGCCGACCCAGTCCCAGAAGACGAACATGTTCTCCGGATCGATCCCGAAGGCCCGCACCTTTTCCGCATGGGTCGAAAGCGCCACGAAATGCCTCGCGACATGCCCCGGATCGCCGGCCTTCTCGAGGAACCACGCACGCGCCGAGTAGGCGTTGGTCATCGTCTCCTGGGTGGTAAAGGTCTTGGAGGCGATCATGAAGAGGGTGGTCTCCGGGTCGAGGGTACGGAGGGTCTCGACCAGATGGGTGCCGTCGACGTTCGAGACGAAGTGCACGTTCAGCCCCCGCTGCGCGTAGGGGCGCAGGCACTCCGTCACCATCAACGGCCCGAGGTCGGATCCGCCGATGCCGATGTTGACGATGTCGGTCACGCGCCGCCCGGTGTATCCCGTCCAGGCGCCCCCGCGGACCGCCTCCGAAAAACGCGCCATCTTGCGGAGCACCGCGTCCACCTCCGGCATGACATCCCGCCCGTCCACCCGAACCGGCTGGTCGGGGCGGTTGCGCAGGGCCATGTGGAGCACCGGGCGATTCTCGGTCTCGTTGATCCGCTCGCCGCTGAAAAGGCTCGCGACCGCGTCTTTCAGGCGGACCTCCTCCGCGAGTTCGAAGAGCAGCGCCAGGGTTTCTTCGGTGATCCGGTTCTTGGAATAATCGACCAGGATGTCGTCGAATCGGATGGAGAACTTTTCGAAACGGCGGGGGTCCTGTTTGAAGAGGTCCCGCATGTGGAGGGGCTCGACCAGCTCGAAATGCCGCGCGAGCTTCCGCCAGGCATTCGTCCGGGTGGGATCGATCTTGGGCAGCACGTGTCGCTCCTCGGAGGGTTGGTGGAGTTTTTTTCTGTCAATGTAACGGAGTGCACCTCTTCTGTCAATTCGGCGGTTTCGCGGTCGAAGGCCAATGGCCCCGGGTGCGTCCATCACCAAACGGTGACGTCCTCTCTCCAGATCCCGGTGAAAGGTCCCGCCCCTTAGGCCGCATCGCTCCCACCTGGGCGATCTTCAGATCGCTTCTGCACACACGATCGATTTTCAGGAGGTCGCCGAATGACGATGTCGACCGAAGGGCGGGCGGTCAACGATTTCAGGAACCGAATGTCTCCAGAACGGGCGGCCGGATTTTCCTCCCCGGCCAGTGAAAAGGAGTACGACGATTCAGTTGACCGGAAAGGGGCAGGCACACAGCGCTCTTGGGTGCATTAATAAAAATATACTTTCACAAAATGGTTTTTTTTGTTAGAATCGATCCATGAAAATACCTTCTGAAGAGCTTTTTTCGGTTCTCTCCCAATTCAATCCATGGTGGCGGAAGGAAAGCATCCCAGATCTCCCCCATTGGCGGCGGGCGGTCTTCCGTGAATTTTACTCCTGGCTTCTGCCCCCTCCCGCCCCCCGGGCGGTCATGCTTTCAGGCGCCCGGCAGGTGGGCAAGACGACGCTCATTCTGCAGGCGATCCAGCAACTGCTGCAGGAGGGTGTTCCGCCTGCCAATATCCTTTATGCCACCTTCGATCACCCCATGCTCAAACTGGCCGGCATCGACGAGGTCATCGCTGCATGGCGGGAGATGGAGCCCAGAACGGAGGGATCTGAATACCTTTTCCTGGACGAAGCACAGTTCATCCGTCAATGGGGTACATGGATCAAGCATCAGGTCGACTTCCAGAAGCACCGGCGCATCGCTTTCACAGGATCCGCGGTGCCGCTCGTCGAAGCCGAGCAGGAATCGGGCGTAGGCCGCTGGCATATCATCAAACTGACCACCCTGTCCTTTTATGAATACATCAAGATCAAGAAACTCCAACTGCCCGACCTTCCCGAACTCTCGTCCTTGAAAGAACTCTTCGACTGGACCCCTCGGGAAATCCACCGGTGCATGGAGGCTGCGGGAGCCTATGTCGGACATTTCCACGAATATCTGCTTCGGGGCGGCTTCCCCCAAACCGCACAGGTCGAAAGCATCACCCAGGCTCAGCGCCTTCTCCGGGAAGACATCATCGACAAAGTCCTCAAACGAGACATGACGGCGATATTCGGGGTGCGGCGCGTCCTCGACCTGGAGCACACCTTCCTTTACCTCTGCATGCACGATGGGGGACTCCTGGACATGCCCAGCCTTTGCTCCAATCTGGAAGTAAAACGGCCTACAGCTCAGAGTTTTATTGAGCTCCTCGAGGCCACGCACCTCATTTACCGTTTGCCGCCCTTCGGATACGGAAAAGATGTGCTCAGGGCCAAGTTCAAGATCTATCTTGCGGACGCCGCCATCGCGCCCGCGGTCATGCTGAAAGGGAAAACGATGCTGGAGGATCCCGCCGCGCTCGGTACCGCAACAGAGTCAGCCGTTTTCAAACATCTTTTCACCCGCTACTATTCGCAGAACGTGCGCTTCAGTTACTGGAAGGGGAAAAGAAATCTCGAGGTCGATCTGGTTGCGCAAATCGGTGGGATGCTGATCCCTTTTGAGGTGAAATACCGCTCACAGCATGCAGAGATCCGAGATCTCAAGGGCCTCCTCGAACTGGTCCGCGTGAAGAATCTTCCCCGCGGATACGTGGTCACCAAATCCCTGAACGATTTCGGTGTCCTGCAAGAAGACCCCGGAATCCCCGGGCGTATCATGAGGGTCCCTGCGCCGCTTCTCTGCTACTGGATGGGATACGGAGAACTGCAGGCGCCCTCTTTTGAGTGAGACAACTTCACAAGCACTTCCCACAAAGGGCCGGGGCGCCGGCACTCACCTGGCGGACAAACAACAGGAACCTTTTACCAGCATCGTGGAAAGGAGCCGTTCACCATGGAGATCAACGTCGTTATCACCGGATCGGCAGGCGAAGGCATCCAGAGCATCGGGGCCGTTTTCGCCGAGGCCGTCGCGTCCTGCGGTTACGCGGTTTTCACGTGGCAGGAGTTTGAATCGCGCATCCGTGGCGGACAAAGCCGTTTCGCGCTGCGCATCGGGGAAGCGGCCGTCAATTCACCGCTCGAAGGCGCGGACATCCTCCTCGCGCTCAATCCGGGTGCAGAGGATCGATACAGACCCCTTTTGAACCCCGGCGGGGTGGTCCTGAGCGGGCAGGACAGCGGGCCGGAAAGCATAACGGTCCCATTCCGCAAGGTGGCTAAGGAGGTCTTCGGGGACGTCCTCTACGCCAACACGGTCGCCGCCGGCGCCCTAGCAGGGGTCCTCGGACTGGACCCGGACGTCATGAAGGCCATCCTTGCCAGACGATTCTCGGACAAAGGCCGGGAGGTCGTCGACAAAAACCAGCAGGCCGCCGAAATGGGCTGGTCCCTTGCCGATGCATCGTGCCGGGAGCGCTGCCCCTGGTCGCTCAGCCCCCGCAGCGAGCGCTTCATGCTCGTGGCGGGCAACGACACCCTGCCCGTCGCAGCCGCCTATGCCGGGTGCCACTTCATCGCCGCCTATCCGATGTCCCCCTCGACGGCCATCATCACCGCGCTTTCGGACCACGCGCAGGATTGGTCCATCTTTGCCGAGCAGGCGGAGGACGAAATCGCGGCCATCAACCTGGCCATCGGCGCCTCCTATGCGGGCGCGAGGGCGATGACCGCGACGTCGGGCGGGGGCTTCGCGCTCATGACCGAAGGCGTGAGCCTGGCCGGCATGACGGAGACCCCGGTGGTGATCGTGCTGGCGCAGCGTCCGGGGCCTGCCACGGGCCTTCCCACACGGACCGCCCAGGGGGATCTGCTCTTCGCGGTTCATGGGGGCCACGGGGATTTTCCCAAGATGGTGCTGGCCCCCTCCGACCCCCGGGATCTCTTTCACAAGACCGTGCGCGCCTTCAACCTGGCCGACAAGTACCAGATCCCCGTCATCCTGATGACCGATCAGTTCCTGGCGGAGTCCCAATTTTCATTCGCGGATCTCGATATCCGTCCTTCCGCGCCCGAGTTTCACCTGGCCGACCCTTCTACCGTGCCGGCCCCTTACCGGCGTTATGCCCTAACCGATACCGGCGTTTCCCCCCGCCTCCGGCCCGGAGCAGGCACCCACCTCGTCACTGCAGACAGCGACGAGCATGACGAGGAAGGGCACATCACCGAGGACTTGAAAGGCGTCGCGGCCCGGATGGTCGAAAAACGGCTCCGCAAGGCGCGCGCCCTGCAAAATGAGGTCGCGCCGCCCGAGTTCCACAACGTGGAGGAAGCCGCACTCGTCCTGGTGGGGTGGGGCTCCAGCCGGGGCGCCATCCTCGAAGCCTTGGACCTCCTGGCCGCAGACGGCCTGAAAGCCGGCATGGTCCATTTCACCGAGGTCTGGCCGCTGCCGGAGGTCCGCTTTCCTCCGGACAAACAGTACTGGGTGGTGGAAAGCAATGCGGCCGGCCAGTTGGCCCGGCTCCTGGCAGGTGAATACGGCCTGCCCTTCCGAAACCACGTGCTTCGCTACGACGGCCTGCCACTGACGGCCGAATATATCAGGAGGAGGATCCATGACAGCAAAAACGCAAACACCCAGGCGTAGCGCAGGGCCCTTCGACAACCGGGTCGAGATCCAGTGGTGCCCGGGGTGCCCCAACTTCGGCATCCTGAAGGCCTTCAAACAGGCCTTCGAAAAGCTCGGAAAATCGCCCGAAGAATTGTGCCTGGTCTCAGGCATCGGACAGGCGGCCAAGCTGCCCCACTATCTGCGCTGCAACTTCTTCAACGGGCTGCACGGTCGCGCCCTGCCCGTCGCCACGGCAATCAAGGCCGCCAACCCGGCCCTGACGACCATCGTCGTCACCGGGGACGGGGACTGCTACGGGGAAGGCGGCAATCATTTCCTCCACGCCCTGCGGCGCAACCCCGATATCACCGTCGTGGTTCACAACAACGAGATCTATGCGCTCACCAAGGGCCAGGCCTCCCCGACCACCGCCAAAGGAGAGCGGCGAAGCATTCAGGCCGACGGCGTCCAGATCGAGCCGATGAGCGCGGCGGCAACGGCCATCCTCGGCGGGTGCACGTTCGTCGCGCGCGGCTATGCCGGAGACATAGACCACCTCGCGGAGTTGATCGTGGAGGCCGTTGGTCATCCCGGTCTGGCCTGCCTGGATGTCATCCAGCCCTGCATAACGTGGGGAACGCACCCGCTGAGCTGGTATAGGGAGCGCGTGGAGCCTCTCCCGGAGGGCTATGACCCATCGGACCGCACCTCTGCGCTTTCGCAGGCCATGCTGCCCGAAAACCGGTTCAGGACGGGCATCCTTCACCGGGGCACTCCCGGGGCTGCCTTCGGCTCCCGCTTCAGGGAAACCATGACCGGCAAACCCCTGGCCGACCTGAAGCCCCTGCACGCCGACAGGGTCGAGGAATTCTTCGATGCCTTCAGGCCTTGACCTAGGGGTCATAAAGACACAGAACGGGGGTTACACGAACCTTCGTCCGCTTTCAAAGCCAAGGACACACGACCGTGGCCCTCTCGGCGTCCCCGACCGCGCCGCCGAGGCAGCCACACGTGCCCGGTCACGGGGACAACAAAGACCTTTTTCGCTATGCAAACCCACCAAGGAGGAAGACACGTTTTGGAATCGGAGACCATCGAACACAAACTGGAAATACGCAACATAGAACCCCGTGATTACGAAGACATACGAAACATAATGGATGTGGTCTATGCAGGGATGGGCGGGTCCTGGACACGCGAAGAGTTCACCACCCTGCTGGGCCGCTTTCCCCAGGGCCAGATCTGCATCGAGGACAACGGCAAGGTCGTCGCGGCCGCCCTGGGCCTGATCATCGACGACGCGAAACTCGACGACGACCACTCCTACAACGAGGTCGTCAGCCGCGGGAAGTTCAAACAGCACGACCCGGGCGGCGACTACCTCTATGGGATCGATCTGTTCGTCCATCCGGATTATAGGGAGATGCGTCTTGGGCGCCGCCTCTACGACGCGCGCAAGGAGCTTTGCGAGCAGCTCAATTTGAAAGGGATCCTGGTCGGCGGGAGAATCCCCGGGTATGCGTCCTATCAAAAGGAGATGAGCGCGAAGGAATACATCGACAAGGTCAAGAACAAGGAGCTCGTCGACCCGGTCCTCACCTTCCAGTTGGCCAACGACTTCCACCCCAAGAAAGCGATCTACAACTACATTCCCCAGGACACCGCATCCGCGAGCTACGCGGTGCTGCTGGAGTGGAACAACATCTATTACAAGGCCAAGAAGAAGAAGCTCGTCTGGGGCCGGAAGTCCTATGTGCGGCTTGGGACGGTGCAGTGGCAGATGCGGCTTTTCAGCTCCCTCGACGAACTCCTCCAGCAGGTGGAGTTTTTCGTGGATGCCATCTCGGGTTACAACGCCGACCTGATCCTGTTTCCGGAGCTGTTCAACGCCCCGCTTCTCGCCCAGTTCGACCAGGAAGACCCTCCCGAGGCCATGCGCTCACTCGCCGAATACACGGATCGGATTCGGGAGGAGATGGTCAAGATGGCCCTCTCCTACAACATCAACATCGTCGCCGGGAGCCTTCCCGAGTACGACGGGGAGCACCTCTACAACGTCTCGCATCTCTGCCGGCGGGACGGGACCTGGGACACCCAGTTCAAGCTGCACATCACACCCGATGAAGAGAAGTACTGGGGCCTTCAGGGGGGACCGGAGCTGAAGGTCTTCGACACGGACGTCGGCAAAATCGGCATCCAGATCTGCTTCGACGTCGAATTCCCGGAACTTGCAAGGATCCAGGCCGACCGCGGCATGCAGATCCTGCTGGTGCCTTTCTGGACGGACACCAAAAACGGCTATCTCCGCGTGAGGCGCTGTGCGCAGGCGCGCGCCATCGAGAACGAGTGCTACGTCGCCATTTCGGGAAGCGTGGGCAACCTCCCCAAGGTGGAAAACATGGACATCCAATACGCCCAGACCGCCATCTTCACGCCGTCGGATTTCGCCTTCCCCCACGACGCCATCGCCGCCGAGGCGACGCCCAATACGGAGATGACCCTTCTGGCCGACCTGGACCTCGATCTCCTCAAAGAGGTGCGCTACCAGGGCAGCGTCCGCAACCTTCAGACCCGCCGCCTGGACCTGTACCGGATCACCGAACTCAAGTAGTTTCCAATCCGGAAATGGTCTTTTTGGCCAATCTCGGCGTCAATCTGC
>NZ_AULM01000014.1 GCF_000422285.1 Desulfatiglans anilini DSM 4660 | reverse complement strand
AGCGGTTGAGGCATTCGCCCAGCCATACCATCAATACCGCCTTTGTCGAACGATCCAATCTGCACTGGCGGCTTTGGGACGCCCATTTGGTACGCAAAGCGCCTACCTTCGCGCGCTCGCTGCGCTGGCTTCGGGCCAAGTTCGCCATCTGCGTGGCCTGCTACAATTTGATCCGCCCGCACGGAACGCTTAGCCGAGGCAGGGACCGGATATTCCGCCCCAAGACCCCCGCCATGGCGGGAAACGTAACGGACCATCCGTGGTCGTTTTTGGAGTTGTTGATGCATCCAGTTATCTGTCAATGATATGGTGACACTACCCGTATTTCCGGATGGGAATAAATCAGGCTCTCACCGCCACCCCCCGGTCTTGAAGATAGGTCTTGAGTTCCTGTATCCCAATGATATTGAAATGAAAAACAGATGCGGCGAGAAGGATGTCCGCGCCGGCCTCCACTGCGTCGTAGAAGTGCTCGAGCTTTCCGGCTCCGCCCGAAGCGACCACGTCCACTCCTGTGGCTTCCTTTATTTTCCGGATCAGGGGCAGGTCGAAACCCTGTTTCATCCCGTCGGTGCTCTTGCTGGTGGGAAGAATCGTTTTTACACCGTAGCCGGCAACTTGTTTTGCCCATTCGACGGCGTCGGCGCCGGTTGCGGTCCGGCCTCCATCGATATAGACCTCGTATCCGGATGGTAGACGGTCATTGACTGCTGCATCGATGGCCACGGTGATCCGGTCGGTCCCGAACGCCTTGACCATGTCTCGAATGACCTCGGGTTTGCGGAAGGCGGCGCTGCTCGTTGAAATCTTGTCGGCTCCGGCGCGCAGCACAGCCTCAGCGGAGGCCACGTCGCTGATGCCCCCGCCGACGGTGAAAGGGATCGTCGCGGCGCGCGCTACTTTTTCGACTACATCCAGCATGGTCGCTCGTCCTTCGACCGTCGCGGTGATATCCAGAAGGGCCAGTTCATCCGCCCCGGCATGGCAGTAGGCGACGCAGCAGGCAACCGGATCGCCGGCATCGCGAATGTCGACGAATTGAACGCCCTTGACGACGCGTCCGTTCTGCATATCGAGACAGGGCATGATTCTGATGCTCATCGGTGCTTCCTCCCGTTGCGAATGAGATCGATCGTTTCGTGAAAAAAAAACGGTGCTCTTTGCAGTTCGAACTCCTTTCCATCTGGAAAGGACCTTTTTGCCTGATCCCAACGCCGATCTGCACAGGTGTTCGTGGGACGACCTGCAGGTCGCCTCCACTCAAGCCCTTGGCTTCCTCGAGAGGGCGAGACCGTGACCCGCCCCGAAGGGAGGTGACCGGGCACAGGCAAGGTGCGAAGCTTCATCCTTGTTTCCGGGCTGGAAACGTTGTCTTGCCGGATGTCCGATTAGGGGCGGACACCCGCCTGCGGCGGCGCGGCAGGCACGCCGCATCCCTCTCGGATCGGGATTTTCGGCATTATCTGGAAAACCCCGGAGAATGTAAAGTCGAATGTAACGGCCGCATCTGAGCCTCTTGCCTGGTGGCGAAGCATGGTCGTCTGATCATCGAAACCTGCCGCGGTTCCAGGGGTCCGGGTCTGTTCATGAAGCGGCTGGGACGGTTCTGTGCCCGCCGTGTCGTGAGTTCCAGGACAGGATGGGGGGTATGAGGAGGTTGCAGGGTTCGTCCCGTCGGCACGGAACGATGTTGGTCTGCCGCATGGCAGGGGAAGCGGGTTAGGACAAGTTCTTCGCGATCGAGAACGAGACGGTGACGCCCCCTTTTGGGTTGACCTCCATCCAGGCTGTGCCGCCATGCTTTTCGGCAAGCTCCTTGATGATAGCCAACCCAAGACCGGTCCCTTCGATTCCGGTCGAGGTTTTTCTGCGGGTGAAGATTTCGAAAAGATCATTGGAATCACTGCCGGACATGCCGACGCCGTCATCCTCCACGGCAATGATGTGAAATTCCTCATCCTCGCAGTTCGACAAGGTGATCGTGCTCAGCTTCGACCCGCCGTACTTCAAGGCGTTGTCTACGATATTGCTGATGATCCTGAGCAAAGCCGTCCGATCCGCGTGAATGGCGGGAAGATCGGGCGGTTCGACGAACCGGATGTTCCTCAGGTTGAACTGGATCTCGAAATTGTCCCGCACGAAACGCACTACCTCCTTCAACCGGCAGTTTTCCAGATGGAGCGGCACCTCTTTGGCGGAGATGTACATATTGATTTTCTGGACCAGGGAGACGAGGTGTTCGGATGCCTGCAACACCTTATCGCAGTATTCGACGCCTTTCTCGTCGAGCACTTTTCCATATTTGTCCCGGAGCAGTTTGGTCAGGCCGTGGATGGCTATGGCGGGGCTTTTCAGGTCGTGCGAGACGGAGTACGCGAACAGTCTGGTCTTTTCGCTGTGTTCCTTCAGCGCCGCTTCGGCCAGTTTCCGGTCGGTGATGTCCCGACCCACGGCCTGCAGTTCGTAAGGGTTGCCATTTTGATCCAGAATCAGGCGGTTCGTCCAGCTTTGCCATCGGATGTCCCCGCCGGGTGTGATGACACGATGCTCAACCGTTATCAGCGGTTTTTGCGGGCTGAGAGACCTGAATGTCGCGATGACATGATCGCGCTCTTCCTCGGGGATCATAGGCTGGAAGCTGTTCCCTACCAGCTCTTCCTGCTCTATTCCGAAGTACCGGCAATAGGCGCCATTGACGTAGGTCAGGACGCCGTCGAGGGTGAAACGGCAGATCAGCTCGGTTTGGTCTTCGACGATAGCCCTGTAACGTGTTTCGCTCTTTCGCAGCTCCCTTTCGACATGTTTATGTTTGCTGACATCACGATTACTGGCACGGACACCCAGCCAGGCGCCGCCCTGGTCATAGACGGGCTGGCAGTAATGGCTGATCCATCTTTCCTCCCCGTCGCGGGTAATGATCCTGAATTCGATGTTTCCTTCCTTACGCTCCAGGATTTCTTTCTGGAGGTGCTCGGCAAATGCGGATCGGTCTTCCGGATGCACGATGTTGATCAAGAGTTTCCGTTCACGAATGAACTCTTCTGCTCTGTAGCCGGTGATCCGCTCGACGGAGGGCGTTACGTACACATAGCTCCCGTCGGACCCCATCCAGCTTTCCCAGTCCCAGGTAAAATCGGCGAAAATTCGGAACCGCGCTTCGCTCTCGCGCAGCGCTTTTTCGGCCTCGATCTGCCTGTAACGGGCAAGCCCTGTCTCGGCGATGAAGTGGACCAGGGCTACGTAATAGTCCATAATCCAATGCGCTTTTTCGCGGCTTATGACAGGAACGAGATCCAGCGCTTCCAGGTATCGATCCAGATCGAAGCCGAACGTTTTCGCCTGCGTCTCGAAGAATGTCCGTGGCGGCTCTTCTCCTTCGATGAAGAATTGGCCGTAATAAATGGTCGCCAGATGGCTGCCGGCGATGATGATGGGGGCAGCCATGTCGACCAGTCCGTTCTTGCACCGGTACTCCACGTATTTCCCCTGACCGATGCACCGGTTGATATATAAATCGCTCTCCACGCATCGATCGTTGGTCTGTGGGTTCTGCCGGTGAAAATCCGTGCAGATCCTCTGCCACCCTTTGGCGACGAGAATGGTTCCTTCATTGTCAATGACCGCGATGGCAAGGCCCGTGGCTTGGTTGAAAAGCCCCATCAACCGGTCGAGCTGATCGATGTCCACCAGTTCGTGGAGCGTGTATTTCGTTTCCTTCGAAGCCGTCGTTGCTTCTATCATCTGCGCTCTTCCCCCGGGTTTTCCCGATACGGGGCGTTTTGCTCCGTCCAACCACCGCCGTGCCCATCGAGGTGCACGTCCCGCTGCGGATGCGCAAAGGCAATCCCTTCGTCATCGAAGAGGAGCTTGACCCTTTCATAGAGTTCACAACGGGCCTTGAAAAATTTCTGGTTTTCCACCCACCCGCGGGCCGACAGATATACGCCGTTTTCGGTCAGCGAAAGGACATAGACCGTGGGGGCGGGTTTTTCCTGGATTCGGGGATCCGCTGTCAGGACGCGTTTAAGAAGGGTCTTGGCCTTGAGCAGGTCTTCCCGGTAGCCTATGGTTACATAAAGCCGTATCTGCCGCGTGGGGGTATAGTGATAGTTTGAAACGACGTCATTGAAAACCATCCGGTTGGGGATGAAGAGCGTTCTGCCGTCGAAGGTCCGCAGGCGTGTGTAGAGAAAGGTGGTGGCTTCCACTTTTCCGAGCAACCCGCCCATCTCGACCGTGTTGCCTACTTTGTAGGGAAGCGTTGGCAGGTAGGGTCTGAACAGGACGATGAGGCCGATCCCTCCCAGGAGCGTAGCGACCAGGATACGGCGGATAACGATGGCCGGCACGCCGATGAAAGACAGGGCGAGGGCGGCCACCAGCGCGATCATCAGGATGTTGAGGCTCATGATCAGAGGGTTGATCAGCGGCGGCTTGGCGATTTTTTTCTGAAGCGCCTGTCGAATGCGTCTGATGAGCCACTGGGTCGCGATAAGCCCGATGACCAGGATCGCCAGGGCGGCCACAATGTCCCTGCCGTGAACCACCAGCAGATCGCCGAATTTGTAGAGCTCGTTGAAGGTCTCATCCATAGGACTGGCTCGATGTGGGACGGGGGTTAAGGAGGGTGCCCGTCCCGAATGGGGTTGCACGGCATGCCGGTTGCAAGCCGGCCCCATCGTGAGAATACCGATGAGTGGCCTTCCGGTTAGGGTTATTTCGGGCGAACAGGGCCTTCAATCGCAAATAAAAAAAGCTTTTCGGGGCGGAGGCCGCTCCGTCGGGGATGGAGACTCGAACCGTAGCACGGCAGCGGCTCATGATCCATTTCATAAGCGGATAAGCTCCTCGAGGGCGCAGGCATCCTGTGGGAAGGGCCACCGGCGGACACGGGCTAGCGTACAGCGTTGGCGAGCTCCTGGCGCAGTTCGGCCGACCCGGGATTGGAGACGGCATTGCGCACCAGAATATCGATGGGGCGCACCGCTCGTCCGTAATACGCGTGGTTTGAGCTGTCGCTGACCTTGATGATCGATCCCTCGAGGTTCAAGCCGGCATAAAGCCCTTTGGATTTGGCGAAGGAAAGGACGTCTGCCATGATGTTCGATTTGGCGCCGGCGCCGACGGGCCCGGCGGCCACCGAAACGTCTCCGCCCAACTTGAATTCGGTGGCGTAAAACTGGTCGAGAGCCTTCTGGTTTTGGATCAGCATGATGACTTCCGCGGCTTCACCGCCGATCTGAAGGCCGAAGGTGACACTGCCGATCATGTAAAAGGCGGGTTGGCTCCAACTGCCCGTTTTTTCGTCCCGAACGAGGAGAACGCCGCTCCCTCCGGACCCCCCGAGCACAAAGCCCAATTTGACGAGGCTCGGGATGATCAGGACCGCTTTGGCCCCTTTCAGGTGTTGCTGCAGCCATTCCATCTGGGAGTCTGCCATGAATGACCTGACGGTGATGGCGGATTTATCGACCAGGCCGGTTTCTTCGACGGTTTCCGCCGCTGCCGGGGCGCTGAACCCGGCTGTTAGCACAAAGGCCAGGGCCGCGATGATCCAAACCTTCCTTCTTCCTCTCGAATGCATGGCATCTTCTCCTTTCTTGTCTCAAAAGGTTCCAATCACCGGTCCGGCTCCATCCCATCCGATACCAGCGGATGCAACGGCCGACCGCACCACAAAACACTCTTCATTGGACGGGTTTCCGCACGGGAACCCGGTTGTGCCAGCAGGTAATCATTGTCAAGTATGGACATCAACGAGGCTGAGACAGCTCGAAAGGAAATACGTACTTGAAGTCCCGGGCCATCCCGACAATCTGCCAACCGCGGCTCCGGGCGGTCTCGATGGCCTTTTCCGCGCCCTGGGCATAGAGGTATTCGCGGGTCTCGTCGTCATGGTGGAGGAGCAGCGAAAGTCCGGGCCCTTTGCCGTTGTCGGCGTATTCGAGCATGGCGAGGTCGCCGTCGGAATTGCCGAAGGCCAGAATGGGTCTTCGCCCGATGTGCAAGGCGATATTGAGCACCTTTTCCCCGTCGACGTTATAGGAATTGAGCTTGTCCGTCTTGATGATCCGCTGGCCTCCAGCCGTCTTTTCGAGTTCATAGACCAGGCTGCTGCCGACGACCCTCTCGACGGGGATCCCGTACAGGGTCCCCGAAAAGACGCGGATGAAGTCGGCGCCACTCCCCGAAACGACAAAGATCCGGAAATCGTTGGTGCGCAGGTAGTCGAGCAGTTCCATCATCGGTTGATAGACAAGCTCGGTGTAAAATCGCTGGTAACGCGGATGACGCGCCCTCCCCATCCAGTAGTTCACAGCTTCCTGGAAGGATTCGATCGTGGTGCCTGCGAAACTGATCATGAGCGTCTGCTCGAGTTCAGCCGGATCCAGGTTGTGCAAAGTGACCTCGTCGCCATCGATCACGGCTTTGTATGGCTGCTGTTCTGCCAGTTCGGTGTCGATTTCCGCGAGGGCACGGATGCGCTCGAAGCTGAAAGCGAACTGGAAGGGGACGGGTTTTTCGAGGCAGAGGGTGCCGTCGTTGTCGAAGACGGCGATACGTTCCTGTACCGGGACGAAGGCAGGGCTTCCGGGTTGGGTGACGTTCCGGACGAAGGCCAGGATCCGATCCTTGGCTTCACCGGCGTTCCAGGAAGGAAGCGGATCCTTGCAGGACACCATAGCGAGGAGCGCCGTTGCGGAAAAGAGCAGGCTGGTGAGGAGAAGAGCGAGAAGCGTCAGTGCGAACCAACGTCTGGGAACCCCGGTTTTCATAGAACCTCCAAGTCGATGAATCAGGACGGCAAGGACCGGCTCCACCGGATCAAACACCGTCGGCGTGGTCAGTTCGCTGAATTGAAGCGGAGAACGCCACCCCCGCCAACCAGAGAAGGGGAGTATCAGGAGAATGGTCTCCCCAGGTTTCCGGTTCCGCGGCGAAGGATCCGGAATAATGGATTGCCGGAACGGTTTCCTTCGGGATGGGGATCTTGATGTCGCAGGAGGCAAACATCCACGCACCCGGGGGGAGGATGATCGCTGTCAGCAGAAGGTGAAAAACGCGCAAGTCGCCCCTCTCGCTTCGGGTCTCCGGTGGAGGCCGCCTTTACCGGCATTCAGGGTTTTCCAGGGATCAAGAATCCTTGAAGGGAGCCGGTCCGACCATAAAGATCATCTCAAGCAAGGTGCGTGGCCCCAGAGGTGCCGGAAATCGCCGCATCCCGATCCTGCTGAGGCCGCCCATCCCGGCCAGGATACTTGGACGAGTGAAAGGTTGATATCAGCTTATAGGACCATCTTTTATCGGCTTTTTCAGCTATTTGTCAAGCCTATATGCAGCGGGTCGCCATTTTCCGGCCCGGCTGCCAAGCGTCCTTCAACCATCTGCCCATGCGTGTCCTTCCGGAAATAACATGTTGAAAACGAAATGGTTTCCAGGCCGGAAATGACATCCCGGCAGAACCCCGTTTCCAATTCGGAAATGAGGAATTTTCTTCACACCCTTCGGGTGCTCAGTCCCACCCCTGCGGGGCGGGTCCCGGTTTCTTCACACCCTTCGGGTGTTCGGTCCCACCCCTGCGGGGCGGGTTCATGTCCGGCCCATATCAAGGAATCAAGCGCTTGCGCGAAAGCGACCTACAGGTCGCCCCACACAAATAAAAGTGCAGATTGGCGCCCAGATTGGCCAAAAAGACCATTCCCGGACGGATCTAATGAGACAAGAGAAATCTCCCGTCGTATTTCCGGTAGTCTTCGATCGTCGCCAAATGCACCGGTACGATGTCTTTGGGTTGGTCGAAAAGCGTGAAAAAACGAAGTATTGAGCCTTCGATGCCGTCTGCACGAGGAGTGCCGCGCCAGCTTTTCACGATGAAGGCCAAGGCGAAACACTGCACCTCGTCGCCGTTCGGGTAGGTGAATTTCTGGCGAGGGCCGCAGTATAGGCCCATAGGCTCGGCGCTGATCACCTCCAGGGAGGTCTCCTCCGCCACCTCTCGGCGGAGCGCTGTGAGGGGGGATTCATCCAATTCGACAGACCCGCCGGGTAAACCCCACAGGCCGTTGTCATTGCGGCGCTGCAGCAGGATCTCTCCAGCGGCGTTCACGATGACCGCCCGCACGCCGGGCACGAAGATCCTGCGGGGTCCGACCAACTTCCGCATCTCTCCCGCATAGCTCATCTCAGGGCTTCCATTCAAATATCTTTCCAGGGTGTCTTCACCGGGCCCAGCCTTCAGAACTCGATCGGCACGGCAGCGCTCCATCGAGCGCCGAGCGGGACGCTTCCCTGAGCGTTTCCGCCCAGCGGTCCGCTCTGAATCGGAACGGGGTCGGCATCCTCGTCGCTCCTTTTCGGCGGGTTGACGGGACCATTCTATCGGATCGAACGGGCCCTGTAAAGCGAGGGGCAACATGGAAAGCGCATCCAGCAGTCAACGAATGCGAAAGGCGTCTGCAGCATCGGACGTTTCAACCCGGTGCCTATGGTTCATGGCAGTGATGCCCAAAAGGAAGGGCAAAAAAACAGGCGTTTTCTCCAATCGTCTCTTTTCCGTGGGAGGTGTGCACCTGACACCGTGGGGTCAACCCCGGCGGCTGCAACTCATGGCACGCTGCTTGCTCTTTCGGGCCGGGAATGTCCAGGGGCAGCGGATCGATGGTGAAAAGGGCCCGAGGGGTACCAAAAGAATTCAACAAAGGAGGTATGTTATGAAGTTTAAAACTGTGTTTCACAGTTTGAGGTGCTTTTGCTTCGTTGCCATAAGCGTTTTGCTTTTCTATTTTCTTGCGGTTGTTCCCGGCCTGACCCATGCAGCCGGGCCGTGGAAGCCCGTCGGTTCCATGCACGACAAACGTTTCGCCCACACGGCGACCCTTCTGTCCGATGGGACGGTCCTGGTGGCGGGTGGAATGCAGGACAACGAGGAATTCGCAGGGGTCATTTGCAGCGCGGAGATTTATGATCCTTCAAGCGGCATCTGGGAGCGCACGGGCGATATGAAAACTCGTCGTTCCCACCACACGGCAACGCTTCTACCGGACGGCCGGGTCTTGGTCGCAGGCGGGCGGAAGGCTGGAGACTACAATGAAACGCTCCGGTCGGCGGAGCTTTACGACCCGGCCACAAGGACCTGGAGCGATGCAGGCGCTTTGGAACAGCACAGACTGGAGCATACGGCGACGCTTCTACCGGACGGGCGTGTCCTCGTGGCCGGGGGTTCCATCGACTCCATGCTGCCCGTCGCCGCTGCGGAGATCTTCGATCCCAGAGAGAACGCCTGGAGCCGCACGGCTGATTTGACGATTCCGCGCGCGTCGCACACGGCGACGCTCCTTTCGGGCGGGCGGGTGTTCATCTTCGGGGGCGCGACGGGCGAGAGAAAATTTTCGGATGAGACCGGGGACCTTTACGATCCGGAATCGGAGACATGGACCCCGAGCGCCCCCCTTGCCGGCTGTCCGGTTGCCGGAGCCTGCGCCGTCCAACTTCCGGACTCGGGGGGGCAGGTCATGGTGGTCGGCGGGGCGGGCAGCGCAGGGTATCTGCTCCAGCCTCGGATTTACGACCCGGGCAACGACCAGTGGATCGACAGCGGAGCCCCGACCGTTTACCAGCGCAGCCAGTTTTCTTTGTCCCTCCTGCCGGATGGATCTGTTTTGGCGGCGGGAGGCAGCAACAGAGAAGGGTTTCCGGATTCGGAGGTCTATGTGTCGTCGAGCAAGGGATGGCGTTCCATCGGCCCGATGAATATGAATCGCAAACTGCATACGGCGACCCTGCTGCCCGACGGGACCGTTCTGGTGGCCGGCGGGGCGTGCGGAAAAGAGGTCTTGCCTTCGGCCGAGATCTATGCCCCGGAAGGCCGGCCGAAGGTGCAAAGATCCAGGAGTCTTTTGCAGGCAAGGGCGCACCATACGGCGACCCTTCTTCCGCAGGGACAGGTCCTTGTGGCGGGGGGAGAGGGCTTGTCCCGACGCCCGTTGAACCACGTCGAAGTCTACGATCCGGCAAGCAGGCTCTGGTTCGCGGCGGCTCCGATGGCCTGTGCCCGAACTTCCCACAGTGCTTTCCTTCTTCCTGATGGAGATCTTCTCGTATGCGGAGGGCGTACTGGGAATTGGCCGACGGCAAGCACGGAGGTGTTCCACCCCTTGTCGAAAATCTGGCACACGGTCGAGGATATGCGGATGGCGAGAATGGATTTTGCGGGAACGGCCCTTTCGCACGGCGGCATCCTTGTCTCAGGCGGTCTGAGTGCCAGCGGCATCCTTTGCGAGACGGAGATATTCGATCCGGACAGGGGCGTCTGGATGCCAGCGGGGGAGATGTCACAGCCGCGGTGCCTGCATACTGCGACACTCCTGCACGACGGCAGGGTGCTGGTTGCAGGTGGGGCCGGCCTTTGGGGTCCTGCTGGGGAAGCCGAACTTTATGATCCGGAGACGGGTTCCTGGGTCGAGACGAACTCGATGGCCTTTCCACGCATGGGCCACAGCGCGGTCCTGCTCGCCGACGGAAGTGTGCTGGTTACCGGGGGTGTCAATCAGGAAGGCCTTGTAGCTGCAGTCGAACGATTCGATCCGGCGACAGGTCTCTGGCGCAGTGCGGGCGTACTCTCGGTTCCACGCATGGGCCATTCCAGCCTCGTGTTGCGCGACGGCAGGGCCCTTGTTCTGGGTGGTACAAGCGCCAGAGGCCCCGCCGTATGGGTGGAAATGATGAGACCCGCCACCGATTCCTGGGTCCGGGCGGGCACAACGAGCGATCGCCGCATCGGCTGCACCGCGACCCTGCTCCTCAACGGAGAGGTTATGTTCTGCGGGGGATATTCCGGTCCGGATCGCCTTTCGGGAACCGCAGAGAGGCTGCACGCAGAATCTCCCGTCAACGGCGCCTTCCGGCCTTACGTCGAGCCGGTCGAATCGCCCCTTGAATGGGGATGTGCACTGTCTCTCACGGGTGAAGGCTTCAGGGGCGCAGGCTTTACAGAGGCATCCGGAGGAGATTATAGAGGATCGCCGACCAACTACCCATTGGTCCAACTGCGGCACATGGCGAGCGGGGTGGTAAAGTGGCTTCTCCCAGACCCCGAGGCCTCATTTGCAGATCGTGAATTTCTCTCCGCGAGTGTCGAGGGGGTTCCCGAGGGCTATGCGATGATTACGGTCTATGTCAATGGTAGTCCAAGTCATTCGCGGACCACAAGGTTCGTGGGGCCATCGGGTTGTTGCTTACTGTGTGAATAAGACGGACTCGGGCGGAGGTTCGATGCTCAAGGGTTCCATGCGGGGGGTGGACCCAAGAGATGGCCCTCAGGATGAATTGGTGATTGCAGGGCGGCAAGGTTTTTGATATGATTTCAAATAAACGAAATCTCTCTGGAAATGATGATCCACCGGGAGCGGCTGCGATTCTTGGAGAAGAGCTCCACCCGAATACGCATGTCTGTTGGTCTGCTGAAGATTCCTGAGGAGGGTATAGAATGAAAAGGATCCGCTTTGCAGCGACCGTCTGCATGGGGCTGGTCATGGCCCTGACAGGGGTGGGGTGCGCCCCGAGTTTGTCGAGCGACGTTTACTCCCGCGATGAAGCGAGACAGGTCCAGGTAGCCCACGAAGGGACCGTGGTCATGGTTCGCAGTGTGCAGATCGAAGGGACGCATTCCGGTATCGGGGCCATCGCCGGTGGAATCCTGGGCTACGGGATTGGAAGCACGATCGGCGGTGGAAGCGGACAAACCCTGGCCAGAGCCGCCGGAACGGTGGCCGGCGCCTTGGCCGGTGGAGCTGCCGAGGAGGGCGCCACAAGGCAGAACGGTCTGGAGATTACGGTGAAACTGGACAATGGCGAGGTGGTGTCGATCGTCCAGGCGAATGATGTGCCCTTTGCAAAGGGCGACCGGGTGACGGTTTTGCGGCGGCCCGACGGTAGCGCCAGGGTCTTGCAGTGAAGCAGCAACCTTATGTGACTGGAGGAAGAGGATGATTTCGGGCAGAATCCTCTGCGTGATCGCGGCGATGCTCTTCGCGGGATGTTTTCACGGCTGTTCGGGGCCCTCGGATGAGCCTGTGGAACTGAAGCATTTCCCGGTGGACCGTTTGGAAGGAGTGATCTCCCGAGACGGCGTCCGCCTGGATACAGACAGGAGCAGTGACGGGAACGGGTCGATCCGCATCGATGCGGGAGGTCGGCGGTCCGTCAGGCTTTATGAGACCGGGGACATGGATGTGGAGAATGCCCGGGTGGTATATCAGGCAAAGCTCAGCACAGAGGCCCTCGAGGGAAAGACCTACCTCGAAATGTGGTGTCATTTCCCCGACGGCGGCGAATATTTTTCGAAGGGGCTTCAGTCAACTCTGAGCGGGACGAACGGTTGGGTCACTGTTGAAACACCGTTCATGCTTCAATCTGGTCAGAATCCCGACAATATCCGGCTGAATCTCGTCATCGAAGGTGCGGGAACGGTCTGGGTGGATGACATCCGCCTCTACAGGGCACCCTTGGACTGATATACGGCGCGAGGAGCTTGTTGCGGCGATGCGGCCGGGTTGCGTGCCGGGCGTCGTTCTGCGGGCGATGGGTCCCGGGATGAAGCGCAGCCGTGTTGATTTCGCGAAATACCGGTCCTTTCGGCCCTGCAGCGCCAAGATACTTCAAGGTCTTTCAAAAGCGGAATAAGGGGCAGGTGACGCCCATTGATTTTTCTGTGAATTCGATTTTCGAGCCCGAATAAACATTTTTCCCGATTCAAACCACTCCTCAGCTTTCAGCCGTTTCTGAACCCGGAGCGCCGCCCGGGGAAGCGCGTCTACGTGGCACAACTCGCAGCCAACCGCCTTTTGGCAAAGTCTTTCATTCATATGGCTTCTTAACCAAAGCCCGACTCACAGGTCAATTCTATAACAGGTCAAACGATACCTGGCAGGACAGGGGCAGCCCTTGGCAGTCAAAAAGGCACTCGTCGCAGCCCTGTTTATCGCCGCAGTGGGCGTTCTTCTTTTTCCATGGCTACTCCGGGTGGAGGAAGATATGGGGCTTGCCCTGCTGTTCAGACTCAGGGGTGCCAAATGCCCACCCGCCCAAGTCTGCATCGTCGCCCTCGACAAGGCCTCGGCAAACGCCATGGGACTTCCGGATAAACCCTACCTTTGGCCACGCTCGCTTTACGGACTGCTCGTGGATAAACTCAATGCCCTGGGTGCGGCGGTGATCGTCTTCGATCTTTTCTTCGAGGAGTCCAGGCCGGAGGAGGACAGGGTATTTGCCTCGGCGATGGAAAAGGGCTGCAACGTTGTTCTGTGCCATTCCATCCAACAGTTGTCCGTGCCGATCAGGAGTGCAGAGGGGAAGGAAATCGGCTTTGCAAATCTCGAGACGCTGAAGACCCCCGTCGATGCCCTGGCTATTTCTGCCGCTGCGGTGGCACCGTTTCCGTTGCCGAGAATACCGCTCCGCTTGAATCGCTTCTGGACTGTCAAAGAAACTGCAGGGGATGTGCCGACGCTGCCGGTGGCGGCTTTTCAAATCTTTGCAAAGGATGTCTACCCTGAATTCCTGGAACTTCTCGTCCGGTTTTGCCCGGATGAGGCCGAGCGATTCAAAGCGGGCCTTGCCAGGCCGCAGAAAGCCGGCGAATTCGCCGATCGAATCAGGGATGTCAGGAGGCTCTTCTTACTGGATCCATCCCTTTCGGGACGGATGCTGGAGGCATTGGAGTCGGAGTCTTATCGCCTTTCGAATGGAACGTTGGACCAAGCCCGCCTGCAGGGCCTCAGATCGCTCATCAGGATGTACGGCCAGCCTCCTGACTGCTATCTCAATCATTACGGTCCGGCAGGTACTTTTCGGACCATCTCCTTCTACAAAATGATCCAGACGTTGGCCGACCCTTTGAATTTCGGCCTTCCCGAGTCACGAACCGCCTTCTTTGTCGGAATGAGCGAAAGCCTTCGGCCTCAGCGAAAGGATGGTTTCGATACGGTCTTTTCCTTGTCGAGCGGCGAAGACGTGAGCGGGGTCGAGATCGCGGCTACGTCCTTTGCAAACCTCCTGCAGGGCAACAGCGTCGAACCCTTGCCAATGCTTCTGCGCCTGCTCGTCATCACCTGCTCCGGAGTTGTGCTGGGGTTGATCTGTTTTTTGCTGCCTGCGTTTCCCGCCGCCGCCGGAGCTCTGGCTTTCGGGGGTGTCTACCTGCTTTTCGCGTGGTACCGCTTCGATCATGCAGCGGTGTGGTGGCCGCTGATGATTCCTCTCGGAATCCAGTTGCCGGTCGCTTTCTTCGGCAGTGTCCTTTGGAAATACGGGAGGGTGCAAAAAGAGAGGCGCAGGATGCGGGAGGCGTTCGGATACTATTTGCCCGATGGGGTTGTAGACGGGTTGCTCCAGGATCTCTCAGTGGACGAGGTATCCAGCGGGGTGGTTTACGGGATATGCCTGTTCACGGACGCTGAAAGCTATACCAGCCTCTCGGAATCCATGGATCCTCAATCGCTCAATCGCTTCATGAACCGATATTTCGATGCCCTGTTCGAGCCTGTCAGGCGTCATGGCGGGCTGGTGGTCGAAGTCATCGGGGACGGGATGCTCGCCATGTGGACTACCGCCCGGCCGGAGGCCGATGTCTGCGAGGAGGCCTGCCTGGCTGTGCTCGAGATCAACGAAGCGGTCGAGTCTTTCGGTTGTTCTCCTGAAGGGGTGGCGATGCCGACCCGGATCGGTCTTCACGGTGGCTACATTTACCTCGGCAATGTTGGTGCCAGAGGGCGCTATGCATACCGCCCGGTGGGGGACATCGTCAATACGGCCTCGCGGATCGAGGGTCTCAACAAGTTCCTGTCGACCAAAAGGCTGGTTTCCGAAGCGGTGTTGGGCGAGGTTGAGGCCGTCATCGCCCGGGAGGTAGGTTCGTTTGTCTTTGCGGGAAAGTCGCAGCCCGTTCGAGTGTTCGAGCTGCTCGGCCGAAGGGGGGAAGCTGATGACCTGGTTTTGAGTCTGTGCAATGTTTTTGAAAGGGGATTAAAGGCCTTTCGAAGACGGGACTGGGAAGAGGCGCTGCGGCTTTTCGCGGAATGCATAGGCATGCGAGGCGAAGACGGCCCAAGCCGCTATTACATGGGAATCATTCCTGGGTGCATCGCTTCACCGCCGGCCGAGGGTTGGAAAGGGGAGATCAGTCTGGACCGCAAGTAGCTTCGATCCGGATGGGATCGTTTTGGCCAGTCTCGACGTCAGTCTGCGCCGCTTGTGCAGCGAGCTGCAGGTCGCCTCAGTGCAAACGCTTGATTTCCTTTGTCTCCGTGACTGAGCTTGCGCTCCCTTGCAAGCATCACCAGGGTGGAAAGGCGGGAACCGATGCGCTTTTTGAAATGTCTTGCCATGACGACATCGGTGTTGTGGTTTTTCCTAATCCCTGGCGCCACTTGTGCGGCGGCAGGGGAAGCGCGGGAGCGCTGCGACGGAGTGTCGGCCAGGGTCGTGTCCGTGCAGGGCCGGGTGGAGATCCGCCGGCGGGGAGAGTCCATCTGGTCTCCTGTCGTGATGAATGATCTTTGCTGCTCCGGTGACATGATCAGAGTCGAACGGCATAGCCGCGCGGCCCTGCTCCTGACGAACGAAACATTCCTGCGCCTCGATCAAAACACCACCATCACGCTGATGTCCCTCGAGGATGAAGAACCGTCGATCATCGATCTGATCAGCGGGGTCGTCTATTTCTTCAGCCGTGTCCCTCGCAGCCTCACGTTTCTTACGCCGTTCGTCAACGGAGGGGTGGAAGGGACCGAGTTTCTTGTTCAGGTCAGGGATCAGGAGAGCGTGGTGACGGTTTTCGCAGGCAGGGTCAGACTGACCAATCAGGCGGGCGGGCTCGATCTCGCCGACGGTCAATCGGCGGCGGCGCCTGGCGGGGCGGCGCCCGTCAGACGGTTTCTGGTGCGTCCCAGGGATGCGGTGCACTGGTCCCTCTACTATCCTCCGATCCTGGAGGAATCCGAATCGGGTGGAAAGGTGACCCGGCGCGCCTCCCTCGCGCTGGAGGTCGGTCGCTCGGATGAAGCGCTGCGCGATCTGACGGAGGTGCTGCAACGGGATTCCAGCTTTGCCCCGGCCCTGGCCTTGCGGGCGCTGATCGCTCTCGTACAGAACGACCGCGATGCCGCTGTCCAGTGGGTTGAGCGGGCCATCGATGCCGATCCGCGGTCGCCGACGGTGCTGATGGCAAAATCCTATGTGCAGCAGGCGGGATTCGAGATCGAGGATGCCTTGAAGAGCGCCGAGAATGCCGCCGCCACGGCCCCTTCGAGCGGGTTGGTGTGGTCGCGTGTCGCGGAGCTGCGGCTGATGACAGGCGATCACAGCGGTGCGCTCGACGCCGCGGAGAGGTCGGTCGCTCTGCGTCCGGATACGGCGCGGCACCAGACGGTTCTGGGGTTTGCCTTCCTGAACGAAACAGCCCTGGAGAAGGCGGTGGATGCCTTCGAGCGGGCCATAAGCCTCGATCCGGCCGACCCGCTTCCAAGGCTCGGGCTGGGTCTCGGGAAAATCCGCGGAGGAAACCTCGAGGGTGGAAGGGCGGAACTCGAGATCGCCGTCGGTTTGGATCCCGGGAACGCCCTTTACAGGAGTTGTCTCGCAAAGGCCTACTATGACGAAAAGCGGGACGGGCCGGCGGCCGGGCAGCTGCAAGCTGCAAAGGCGCTCGATCCGCTCGATCCGACGCCTTGGTTTTACGATGCGCTTCGCAAACAGAGCCTCAATCGGCCGGTGGAGGCGATGGATGACCTGCAGCGCTCCATCGATCTGAATGACCACCGGGCGGTCTATCGCTCACGTTTGCTGCTCGACCAGGATCTGGCGGCGCGCAGTGCGGGTCTGGCCCGCATTTACAGCGACCTCGGTTTCGAACAACTCGGACTGGTGGAAGGATGGCGGTCGGTCGACGCCGATCCGGCCGATTATTCCGCCCACCGGTTCCTCGCTGACAGCTATGCCGCGCTTTCGAATCACGAGATCGCCCGGGTAAGCGAATGGCTTCAAGCGCAGCTGCTCCAGCCTTTGAATATCACCCCGGTCTCCCCGCGATTGGCCGAGAGTGATCTCTATGTACTGGAGGGGGCTGGTCCGGCCAATGGCGGCTACAATGAGTTCAACCCGCTCTTTGCCAGGAATCGCCTGGCCCTCCAGGCAAGCGGGATCGCGGCCGGAAACAGGACCTGGGGCAGCGAGGTGATCCAATCCGGCATCTCCGACGCGTTTTCCTACAGCGTGGGCCAATATCACTACCAGACCTCGGGATACAGGCCCAATAATGATTTCATGGAGAACCTCACAAACGTGTTTCTTCAGACAAGCCTCTCGCCGGACACGAGCGTCCAGATGGAATGGCGCATCCGAAATACGGATTCGGGGGATCTCGCCCTCCGGTTTGAACCCGATGCCTATCTCGGAAGCCTGAGGCAGGACGAAGAGGCCCTTTTTGTTCGGTTCGGTCTGCGTCACACCCTGAAGCCCGGCTCGGATCTGATTGCGTCGCTGATCTTTCAGCATCTGGATTGGAATCTGGGTTTCAGGGAGCCGGTCATGCCGGGAGTCGATTTCTTCGATCAATCATCGGGCGACAGCCGGGGAACCATCGGCGAGGTGCAGCATCTGTACCGGAGATCGGCCTTGAATCTGGTGAGCGGACTGGGCCATTTCAGCGGCAGCAGCCGGCTGGCGGTGAACACCGCCTTCGAATGCCTCCCTTTTCCTCCCTGGGGCTGTGCATATTCCGAAAAAGCGGACATCCGGCATTCGAACGCCTATTCCTATGCCACTTTACGCTATCCCAGGGATGTCGCATGGGTCATTGGGGCGAGCATCGATCGGTACGAGGGGGATCTGGACGACAAGACGCGGTTGAATCCGAAACTGGGCGTGACCTATAGGCCTTTTGCGGATACGACCCTGCGGGGTGCGGTTTTCAGGACGCTCAAGAGGACCCTGATCGCGAACCAGACCGTCGAACCGACGCAGATAGCAGGGTTCAATCAATTCTTCGACGACGCGAATGGTGCGGATTCCTGGCGCTTCGGCCTGGCGATGGATCAGCGTCTGGCAAAGCGGCTCTTTGCGGGGATCGAGGCCTCGAAGCGCAAGATCGACTTCGCCTACCAGGATTTTCAGGAGTTTTGTCAACCGCCCACCGTCAAAGGGACTGACTATGAGGAGGATCTCCTGCGGGGATATGTTTACTGGGCGCCGCACAAAAGGATTTCGGCAACGGCGGAGTTCAGACAGGAAAAGCTCACGGCGGACCCGGAATATCTTGGCGGGGGAAGTTTTACCTCACTCGAGACGCTCCGGGTGCCCCTCGGCATCCGGTTCTTCCATCCCTGGGGATTCGGTGCCGATCTGACGGTCACCTATGTGGATCAATCCGGATCCTTCGGCGATCCGGAATTCGGGGCTACGCGGGATGAGGGTGACACCTTCTGGGTCACCGATGTGGCTTTCCATTACCGGTTGCCCAAAAGGAGGGGCATCGTCAGCATGGGTGTCAAGAATTGTTTCGACGAATCGTTCCGATACTACGAACCTGACGCAGTCAACCCGGAGATTTATCCGGAAAGGTTGTGGTTCGTCCGAATGACCCTCGCATTCTGAGGATGATGCGGCATCCTCGGAAAGGGAGAATGGGGGAAATCAAAGGCTGTTGTGTACGGAAAGGGGGTGCGAGGTTCTACGCGGCGGCAGCGAGGCCCCTCGAGGTCCACATGCAGGGGCGCGCCGGAGGCAATGAGAATGCTGGACTTTCAAGAGGCATATCCTGAATGGAGTGTCAAGACGAGGAGGGGGCCATGATTGAGGGTGAAGAGACGTATGAAGTCGTCATCAGGATTCCGGTCAAAAACGGCCGCTTCGATTTCAGCAAAGCCCGGGTGGAAGGCGGCGAGGAGATAAAACCGCCTTATAACCTGAGGGTCCACGAGATGGTCAGCATCTCGATGCAGATAGGGGAAGGAAACTCGCACTATGTTTACCTGCATTTTCCAGACTGCCGCTACGTCAAAATCCTGCTGCCTTGGGGCTGAGGAAAGACGTCCTGCCGTGGTGGTCCGCGAGTCTGCTCGGGGGGAGTGACCGGCCTGGCTTCCATCTGAAGAAAATTATCGGGTGAAACCCGGCTTCCGATCTGGAAATCCTCATTTCGGCCCATTTTGGCGACCATTTGGATGCTTGCCGATCACTGCCCTGTGCGAATGAAAGCAGGGTGCCCAACCCGAAGGGAAGGACTCCGGCCGCGTCCTGTTCGGACGCGGCCGGAGCGGAGGAGGAAGACCCGTGTTGCGGGTCGGACGAAGGAACCAGGAGGAAGGTAGACGCCGTGTTCCTTCATGGCATGAGTTGAGTCGGCGTCGCCAGTACTGAAAAGCAAACTCCGTGCCACAGATGGCATTAAGTCAAAAAGCTTGTATTCGTAATATGTTAGCGGATGTCGGCCGTTTCGTTTTTTTCTCCGCCGCCCCGTCGCCTATTCGGTTTTTGTCCCGCCGGTATCGGGAAACGGCCGGTGATCCAGGCCTGCCCCGCGATTTGTCAGGGCCGCAGGATGATGCAGCTCCGGCAGATTCTTGTAAGTGACTGTCTTTAAATTATATTTGCTTGGAAAGCGAGAAGGGCGGGGGGCTTGTTTCTTGCCTGCCCGGTATTTTGTGCTTGGATGCACAGTCCCTGGTGGTCCTGCGGGATTTTTTACGGGGCAGGCCGAGGCCTTTCAGGTTTTTGTTGAAAAAGGCTTCTCTTTTTGTTTGAATGGCGTCCATCCAACCTTCTTTGAGTTCGAGGGCCTATCCTGAAGGGACGGGCGCCGCCGAACAGGAACGTAGCCGAGAATTGCAGCTGAAGACCTGAATCGGATACGCGGCTTCCCCTTCGTCCAGTCTCGAGGAGTGAACACCCCCCGGCGGGATCCCGGCTTCATGGTTGTCGATGCCTTTCCGCCTTGTCTCAGCCGCAGGAGCCGCTCCTGCCCAGTCGGAGAAAGGATAGCCTGACTTGAAATTGCGCAGGGAAAGAATCGATCGAGGCATCAAGGCGCGCTCCGGCGATGTCTTTGCTCTCTCCTCCTGGCGAGAAATGTTCTATCTGGCGTTTCCCCGTCTGCTGCCCATTGTCGGATTCATCGTCTTGCCCCTGATCCTGGGCGTCTATTGGCAAAAGGTTCTCATCTCGGTGGCTGTCTTCGCTTTGTTGGCCATCAGCTGGGATATCCTGGCCCAGAGCGGCATGGTTTCCCTCGGACAGGCACTCTTCTTCGGCATGGGGGCTTACGCCTCCGGGGTGCTGAACCACAGCTTCGGCCTGTCCCCGTTCATCGCGATCCCCATGGGGACGCTCTTGGGGGGGCTCATCTGTACGATCCTTTTGCTGCCTGTCCTGCGCCTGCGGGGAATCTATTTCGCCATGGTCACCCTGATCATTCCCCTGATGCTGGTCAGGATCATCGAGGCCACCAAGGTCTTCGGAGGGACCGAGGGGCTGAGCGGCCTCACGCCGCTGCCGAATGTCTGGGTGGAGGTCTACTGTGTCGTTGGCGCTCTTCTGGCGGCCCTTTTCGGGTTCCGCCGGCTGATGGATTCCGATTTCGGACTGGTGCTCAGAGGGATCAATGACAACGACCGGTCGGTTATGAATGCCGGGATCGATGTCACATGGTTCAAGATCCAGTCCCTCTTCATGGCCGGCTGCATCGGGGCCTTCGCCGGTGCCTTCACCACTCATGTCTACATGTTCGTCGGCATGCCCGTCTTCGCCCTCGATTACTCCATCCTGCCGATCGCAGCCGCCGTCGTGGGCGGACCCGGGAGCCTGGCCGGCGCGACGCTCGGTGCGAGCATCCTGGTCCCGCTCTCGGAGGTCCTGCGCGGCTTCGGAGGGCTCAGGATCATCCTGTACGGGGTCTTTCTGGTCGTTTTCATCGTTGCCCTCCCCGAGGGCCTCTTCCCTTATATCCAGCGCAAGTACCAGCAGTTCGAGCGCTGGGTGGAGGTGGACAAATGAGCGGAACCCCCATTTTGCAGGTGAGCGGTTTGACCAAGACCTTCGGCGGCGTTCTGGCCCTCAACGCGGTAAGCTTCGATCTGATGGAAGGTGAGCTTCTGGGGGTGATCGGCCCCAACGGTTCCGGCAAGACCACCCTGGTCAACTGCATCAGCGGATTCGTGCGCCCCAGCTCCGGCAAGGTCCTTTACAAAGGGCAGGACATCACCCACTGGCGGCCGCACCGCATCGTGCGGCTGGGACTGGCGAGGACCTTCCAGATGGTGCGGCCCTTTTACCGTCTCCCGGCCTTCAAGAACATGATCATCCCCCTCTATTCTCCGAGGGTCAAGGGATTGGCGGGAGGGAAGTTCGGCGCGCGCGAGGCGGTGGCGCTCGATCTTTTGGAGGAGGTGGGCTTCGAGCGGGATTCGCACGTCGCTTACAAAGTGGCGAGCGTCCTGCCGCAGGGCTATCTGAAGCGGCTCGAGCTGGCCAAGGCGATTGCGCTTCAGCCCGATCTGATCATTCTGGACGAGCTCTTCTCCGGGTTGAGCCTTGCCGAGGTCGGGAGCATCGTACCGATCATCGAAAAGCTCCGCGGCGAAGGGCGGTCCATCATCATGATCGAGCATCGTCTGAAGGAGCTCTTCAAGATCAGTGACCGCGTCATGGTGCTCAACTTCGGTATGAAGATCGCCGAAGGGCCGGCGGCTGAGGTGATGGAAAACGAAGAGGTCAAACGGGCCTATCTGGGCTCCGAGGCCTGATGAGGGTGGATGATGCTGACGGTTCGTAATCTGATGGTGTTTTTCGAGAACGCACTGGCGTTGAACGATTTCGGCATGGAGGTCGAAAAGGGGGAAGTCGTGGGCGTGATCGGTTCCAACAGCGCCGGCAAAACCACGCTGATGAACACGCTCTCCGGCCTCATCATCGACATGCGCATCAAGGAGAAGCGCCGTGGCGGGGAACGGATCACCGTCTACGGCCACATTTCCTACGACGGCGAAGACATCACCGAGTTGCCGCCGAGCGAACGGGTGAAAAAGGGCATCGTGCTTTCGCGCGAGCGCCACCCGGTCTTCCCTGAGAGTACGGTCGTCGAAAACATGCGGATCGCCGGCTATCTACGGAAAAGGGCCGAAATCCAGGAGACGATGGACTACGTCTTCAAGCTCTTCCCCGCGCTGGTGCATCTGAAGAGCCGGAAAGCCGGCTTTTTGAGCGGAGGCGAGCAGCAGATGCTCGCTGTGGGCATGGCCCTGGTGGTGCGCCCTGTGCTGCTGCTTCTGGACGAGCCGCTCCTCGGGCTGAGTCCGATGATGCAGCGGATCCTGATGGACGGCATCATCAGCCTGAACCGGGAATCGGGGATCACCATCGTCTTGAGCGAACAGTTCGCACGCCCGATTTTACCGTTGATCCACAGGGGGTATGTCATTGAAAACGGCATGCTGAGTATGGCAGGGACCGGGGCGGAGTTGATGGACAATCCGGAAGTCAAGGCCGCCTACTTCGGGGTTTGATCTTATGGGAAAGACAAACGGGCGCAACATCTTCGGGACGTTCGCCGCCATGGCCGAGAAGCGGGGGCGGAACGCCGCCGTCATTTACCTGGGGACGCGCTACAGCTACGCCCGGGTGAGAGACATGGCCGAGCGGTTCGCAGGTGCTTTGCAGGGTCTCGGCCTGGCGCCGGGGGACCGCGTCATGATCTACCTGCCCAATTCCATCCAATGGGTGGTGGCCTGGCTCGGCATCCAGCGCGCCGGCGCGGCGGCGGTACCGATCACGCCGATCTACACCCCTTACGACCTGCGCTACATCGCCAACGACAGCGGAACCGGAACGGTCGTCTGCGCCGACACGAACTTCGGCTACGTCACCCGCATCATGCCCGAGACAGGCATCCAGCGCATCATCGTCGCCAAGATGGCGGATCTCCTGCCCTGGTGGAAACGATCGTTCGGGTATCTGTTCGACGTCGTTCCGAAGGGAAAGACGGCGCAGGGACCGCATGTGTATGGTTTCAGACGCATGCTCTCCGGCCGTCCAGGGAAGGTCGGCGGAGAGGCTGCCCCGGCGCGCTCCGGAGCGGACACGGCCGAGATCCTTTACACGGGGGGTACGACCAAACACCCCAAGGGCGTGCCGATGTCGCATGAGCTTTTCCTCACGTCCGCCATGGAGCAGATCAAGGTCAGCGAGCCGCTCTTCCCTCCCGAGGAAAACGTCATCCTGGGCAATGCGCCCCTCTTTCACATCCTGGGACAGACCTGCAGCCTCGCGACCCTGCTGGTCGGCGGATGCCTGATGCTTCAGCCGAAGGTCAATCTGGATGCCACGTTCGATGCGATCCAGCGTTTCAAGGCCCGGACGATGATCGGCGTTCCGGCCCTCTACCGAATGATCCTGGAGCACAACCGTCTCGACCAGTACGATCTCGGTTCGGTGGATTACTGGTACAGCGCGGGCGACGTGCTTCCGCTCGAGGTTGCGAAGCGCTGGCGCGAGCGGTTCGGCAAACCGATCTATCAAGGGTACGGATCCACGGAGACCTGCGGCGGAATCACGATGTGCCCGACCGACGTGGAGAATCCGCCGGGGAGCGTCGGTCGCGTCGTCCCCAGCAAAAGCGTACGCCTGGTCGATCCCGCTACGCTCGAAGAGGTGCAGACGGGGGAGCCCGGCGAACTCCTCGTCCATTCGGAGCACATGGTCAGGGCCTACCTGAACAAGCCCGAAGAGACCGCCGAGTCCTTCATCGAGCGGGAAGGGCGGCTGTGGTATCGAACGGGCGACATCATGAAGATGGACGAGGAGGGCAACCTCTATTTCGTGGACCGCACCGTGGACACCATCAAGCACAAGGGCTACCGCGTCTCGGCCTCCGAGATCGAGGCCGTTTTGCAGGAACATCCTGCGGTGATCGGCTCCTGCGTCGTCGGCGTCCCCGACAAGAAGGTGGGCGAGCGGATCAAGGCCTTCGTGGTCCTCAAGGAGGACGTCAAAGGCATCACCGGATATGATCTGATCAAGTTCTGCCGGGAAAAACTGGTGGATTACAAGGTCCCGCAATATATCGAGTTCCGGGACATGCTGCCCAAGTCCAAGGTGGGAAAACTCTTGCGGCGGGAGGTTCGGAGCGAAGGACAGCGCAGGGCGGACGTCGGATGACGGGGCCCTGTTTGCGCGGGTTGAATGGTGAATCGAAAAAAGCGCGTTCTCGACGACAAACGAATCCTTGCCGTAGATGATGAACCCGATGTGCTCGAGGCCCTCGAGGAAGAACTGGAAGACTACGAGGGTCTCGTGTTGGACACGGCCAGGGACTTTCGGACCGGCTATAACCTCATCCGTTCATGGACCTATGACATCGTCATCCTCGACATCATGGGCGTCCGGGGTTTCGACCTGCTGAATGCGGCCGTGCAGCTGCGTTTCCCGGTAGTGATGCTCACGGCGCACGCCCTCAATCCGGAGAGCCTCAGACAATCCATCGAGTTGGGGGCCAGGGCGTATATTCCAAAGGAAAACCTGGCTGAAATAACCCACTTCCTGGAGGATGTCCTGACTCTGGGCTATCAGCCGATGTGGCGCCGGGTTTTCGACCGCCTGGAGGGGATCTTCAACGCCTCCTTCGGACCCCTCTGGCAGAAGGACCAAAAAGACTTGTGGGAACAGGTCCGATCGGGCCGCTACGAGCTGAAACCGGTGATCCTGAAAAAATAGCCGCGACACAGGCGACGGCCTGCATGGCGGCGTGCCCTGCGGTCGGCTAGGGCCTCCTTGCGGCCCCTCTCCTGGCGGGAGGCAGCCTGTGCGGTCGACCCTGCACGGGTGCGGCTGCCTCCCCGGCATATGTCGTTCTATGCCTTGGGCGCGGCCATCTCCCTGGCCGACTCGATCAGGACGGGCTTCAGCGGGACGTCCTGGTGCATTCCGCTCGATCCGGTGGGTACGGCTGCGATCTTGTCCACCACGTCCATTCCCTCCACGACCTTGCCGAAGACCGCGTACCCGAAATCCCGCTCGCCGTGATCCAGGAAATCGTTGTCGACCAGGTTGATGAAGAACTGGGCCGTGGCGCTGTCCTTGATCTGCGTCCTCGCCATGGCGAGGGTCCCGCGGGTGTTCTTCAGGCCGTTGTCGGCCTCGTTCTTGATGGGCGGCCGGGCGGGCTTCTCCTGCATCTTGGGGGTCATGCCTCCGCCCTGGATCATGAACCCGGGTATGACGCGGTGAAAGATGGTCCCGTTGTAAAAACCCGTCTTGACGTAGGTGAGAAAGTTCTGCACGCTGATGGGCGCCTGTTCGGGAAAGAGTTCGATCTGAATGTCTCCGAGAGACGTTTTCAATACGACCATGCGGCCAGTCCTCCTTGTATTGCAATCATGGATTGCAGGATGAGATGTTCATCCGAGCGGGGCCGTTTTTATCCGGAAAAGCGCCGTCGCGTTCTTGCGCCCCCTCCCGCCCGCCGTTTCAGGGCGGATGGCGCTTGAAGGCGGGCTCGTTGATCGCGGCGGGTTCCCCCAATGATGTGCGCCCTGTCGGATGGCGCAGACACCATAACAGAACCCGGGGGCCGTTGCAACGACAAGTCAATTGCCCCGGGTTTGCATCGCCCGGCCGGCGGCGCAGACGTTGCCGCCGGATTCGACCGGGATCGAGCCCGCCGCACGTCCCGCCTGGGCATCGGAGCAGATTTTTTATAAAATGAGTAGGTTGGGATTTATATTGAAATCTCGGGCGCTGGAATGGTAAGAAACGGCCGCCATGATAGATCGTAAAGGACGCCTCCCTATGCCCTTCGTGTTTCCGCGTTACCAGGTTATCGTTCCTGATTACCCGCTCTTCGAAGAGAAGCTCCGCGATCCGCTTCCCGTGCACCTCCGGGTGAACCAATTGAAGGCCTCGCCCGGCGCGGTGCGCACCGCCCTCGAACGTACAGGCATCAGCCTGCTGCCTTCCATCGATGACGCCCACGGCTTGTATGAGGCGCAGGGCCTCGATGCCCCTGGAAATCTCCTGGCCTACTATATGGGGCAAATCCATCCTCAGGCGTTGACCTCCTGTCTCGCTGCCCTGGTCCTGCAGCCGGCGGCGGGGCAGTGTGTACTCGATCTGTGCGCTGCCCCGGGGGGAAAGACCGCCCATTTGGCACAGTTGATGGGAAACCGCGGGCTCGTCGTCGCCAATGAATTGTACGCAAGCCGCCAGGTCCCGCTGGGCCACACCCTGGCCCGCCTGGGGGTGGCCAATACGGTGGTGACGGGGTATCAGGCCCAGGAATTCCCGCTGCGGCAGCGTTTCGACCGGGTTCTGGCGGATGTTCCCTGCTCGGGCGAGGGGCGTTTCAGGCGCGTCAAGGCCGGTTCGCACGCCCGCGGTTCGACCGGCAAGACCTGGATGACGGACCTTCAGCGCAAGATCATCCTGCGGGCCTATGACCTTCTGGATGAAGGCGGGCGCCTGCTGTACGCCACCTGCACCTACAATCCCCTTGAAAACGAGGCGGTGGTCCAGTATCTTCTGGAGAACCGTGAGGCCCGCCTGATCCCGATCCAGTCGGGTATCGCCGCGGAACCTGGTATACAAGAGTGGGAAGATGAACGATACGACCGGCAATTGGCTATGGCCGCCCGATTCTATCCGCATCGGGTCGACTCCGTGGGATTCTTCATGGCCCTTATCGGCAGACCCTGATGTCCGCCGATCGCTGCTGGGATACTTGGATGAACGGTTCGGCATCCCGGCGGCGAGGTTCGATGAGTTCCTTTTGCTGGGGAGCCGCAGGAGCTGGTTTCTGCTGAGGAAATCGGGTGCCCTGACAGCGGCGGCGCGTCTGAAGATCGAGCAGGCCGGGTTGAAGGCCTTTCAGCAGGTGGGCGCGTTTGTCAAACCGACGACCCGGTTCGTCCAGCTCTTCGGCCACCTGGCCGTCCGGGCGAGGGTGGTGGTGGACCGTGAGATGCTTGCTGGACTGACTGCGGGTGAGCGGATCCCGGTGGACTCGGCGGCCGGCCAGGGTTACCTGATCCTCGAGTATGCGGAAGGCGGCATCCTGGGGCTGGGGTTTTTGAAGGACGGACTCTTGCGGTCCCAACTGCCCAAAAAGGAGCTGCGTGCAGGGATGTTCGACTGAGCCGGCCGGCTTGCAAGGAAGAGGACATCGCTTTTCGATGCGTTTCAATGCCACTGACAAGGAGGACAACATGCTGAAAGACGGTGAAAAAGGAGCTATTCTTCAAAGGGACAAGGAAACCTATGCGATCGCACCCCACCTGCCCTGCGGGGTCGTGTCGCCCGAGACGTTGCGCAAGATTGCCGATGCGGCCGAGAAATTCAACTGCGCGGCCCTCAAGGTCACCAGCGCGGCCCGCATCGCCATGGTGGGGATCAAGGAAGAGGACATCGACCAGGTCTGGGCCGAACTCGGGATGGCGCCCGGCGCTGCGGTAGGCCTTTGTGTGCGGAGCGTCAAGGTCTGCCCCGGGACGGCCTTCTGCAAGCTGGCCCAGCAGGACAGCCTGGGCGTCGGCATGAAGCTCGACGAAATCTACCATGGCATGGAATTCCCGAGCAAAACGAAGATGGGCGTGAGCGGCTGCAATAACCAATGCGCCGAGAACTGCATCAAGGATGTCAGCCTTGTCGGAAAGAAGAGCGGCTGGACGCTGATGGTGGGGGGCTGCGGGACCGGTAAACCCCGTCTGGCCGATGTCCTCGAGGAGGGCCTCAGCACGGAAGACGCCCTGAAGCGCATCGACAAGGTCTTGACCTACTACAAGGAAAACGCCAACAAAGGCGAGCGCGTCGGCAAGATGATCGACCGGATCGGGTTCGATGCCTTTCGCAGCGCTGTGATGGGGTAGCGATCCTCTGTACGGGCATCCTCATGCTTCAGGGATCATCGGGTGCTCGGGAAGCCGTGGCTTCTAAGAGCAGTGGGCCCCGAACTTCAAGGGACACGGGTGAAAAACGTCAAGGGTCCTGTTGGGGATCGACGGGTGTTTTCACCTGTTGTTCCCGGCATAGAGCGAAAGACCGCTTCTCGAGGGGACCGCAGGAGTCCCCTTCCGGTTTTTCAGTCAGGATGAACGGTTTTCCCGACCCGAAATGATTCTTCCGCATCGCATGAGTTGCTCCCGCCGGAGAAATGATCCCTCTGCCCACTGTGAGCCGTTTCTGTAACGGGTGTCCATCTGGAAATGATTTCCCGCTGGAACCCCGTTTCCATCCAGTGATGAGGATTTTGGGCCGATATCGAGGAAATCGAGCGTTGGCGCGGAGGCGGCCTGCAGCCCGCCGCACAGGCAAACGTCCGGATTGACGCTGAGATGGGCCAAAAGGACCATTTCCGGTAAGCATCGAAATATCGGTTGACAGAGCGGGACCGATATTCGATAGTAGAGCACGACCGCTGGTCGCCCCGCCTTCCATGAGAAGACCTATTTTCGGCTCGCCCACCGGGTGAAAGGGGAATGAAATGAGGACACCTTTCTGGAAGAAGATCCTCAAACCGGCCATCTACATCACCGTGGGTATCCTTGTAGCCTTTCCGCTGTTCAGCATCACCTATTTTACCATGGTCCGCACCTCGACACCGCAGTTCTGCGCCACGTGCCACGAGATCCGCTTCGCCTACAACACCTGGAAGACCTCCAGCCATGTCAACAACGGTCAGGGGTTCGTGGCCGACTGCATGGATTGCCACTTGCCGGCACCCCACCAGACCTTCGAATTCTTCTATGCCAAGACAGCGCACGGTATCAAGGACATCGTTGTCCATTTCATCCAGGACGAGTACGACCACGCCCTCAACCGCGAAAAGGCCTACGCGTCCTTCAAGAACGACCAATGCCTCAAATGCCACCGTAACATCCTGTATCTTCCTGAGAAGCGCGGGGCCATGCTGGCCCATCGCTCGGTGATCTTTGCGCGGCCGGGGTATGAAAAGCGATGCGTGGATTGCCACCGCGACCTGGTGCACAATCCGCGCCCGGTCTATGCGTATAAGCAGTTCGAAGAGGGATACAGAGGCCTGTGATGGCCACCTGTTCATCGAGGGTTCGTGCGGAAGCGCGGGTTTTGCGTCCGAAGACCCGGGGCGGCCGCCCCATTCACGCAGGAGAAGGGAGGGTTCGATGATGAAGCGATTCCGGTTGGTTGCGACGCTCTTCGGCGCCGCGGTGCTGCTCCTGGTGGCGGTGCCGCGCGCGGGGATCACCCAGGAGGAGGCCGTAAACGTTCCCAAGGTCAAGGCGTTCAGGATCGAGCGGAGCATGTCGAAGGAGGCCGTTGCCTGCATCGAATGCCACAAGCGGGAGCATCCCGGCATCTTTGCCGATTGGGCGGCTAGCCGGCACGCAGCCGCCAACATCACCTGCCTAGATTGCCACCAGGCCGAGTCCTTCGATCCCGATGTGAGCCGGGAGCACGAAAAGCAGTACCAGCGCTCCGAACTGCCTTACGGGTCGCCTGAGTACAAGGTCCCTGTCGCCGCAGCCGTGACGCCCAAGGACTGCTCACGCTGCCACCCGGATGAAGCCAGACAGTACAACATCAGCAAGCATGCCAACACCCTCGAGATCATCTGGAAGATCGACTCCTGGCTCATGAAGGGCATGAACAGCGAATTCGAGCGGCTGAGCGGATGCTACACCTGCCATGGGACGGTGCTCAAGGTGAAGGACGGGGATCTCGACCCCGACACCTGGCCGAATGTGGGCGTCGGGCGGATCAACCTGGACGGGAGCCGCGGCAGCTGCACGAGCTGCCACACGCGCCACCGCTTCTCGGTCATGGAGGCGCGCAAACCCGAGGCCTGCGGGCAATGCCACCTCGGCCCGGATCACCCGCAGATCGAGATCTTCATGGAATCGAAGCACGGCGACATCTACACCGCGTTCGGCGACACTTACAACTGGACCGCCGCCGCCGGCACCTGGACGGCCGGGGTGGATTACCGGGCCCCCACCTGCGCAGCCTGCCACATGTCGGGCTCGGGCTCCGTGCTGACCTCACACGACGTGACCGAGCGGCTGGCATGGGAGACCCAGGCGCCCTTGACCGTCCGGCCACAGGATTTTGCCGCGTTCCCGGCGGCGACCAACTACCAGATCGAACGGGACAAGATGAAGGATGTCTGCAAGCAGTGCCACGCCCGGAGCTGGGTCGACGGACACTTCTCCAAGTTCGACCGCGTCGTCGAAGAATACAACACGGTCTACTACGAACCTGCCAAGAAGGTGTTCGACGAGCTGTATGAAAAACAGCTGCTGGACAAGGGCCGTTATTTCGACGAACGCCTCGAGGTGGATTTTTACGAACTTTGGCACCACGAAGGCCGGAGGGCCCGTTTCGGCGCCGCCATGATGGCCCCGGACTACGCCTGGTGGCACGGGTTTTACGAGTGCAAGATCCGCTTCAACAACTTTATGGAAGAGGCGCGCCACCTGATCGAAAACAACCAGAAGGCCTATGTGGCGAAGGATTTCCCGAATGCGACCGGCTCTACGGAGGTGCCGCCCGAGGCTGCCCCGACAGGCCGTTAGCGTGCATCGGAGGCCTCCCGCCGACAGGGAAGTGTCTGTGGGAGGATGTTCGGCCCATCGTCCGAGACCGGATTGAACCGCTCAAAGCCCCGCTCCCTGTTTCCCTGAGAGCGGGGCTTTCGTGTTCAGGGCGGGAAGGTTCAGAGGCCGGGGAAGGACGACGTTGCAGCGCCGCTGGGGAGTGAAGCCGGGATGTTCGGTCTATGGGTGGGAGGCTCCTTCGCGGATGAGCGTGTGGGGAAATCGTTTCCCGGTTTTGTTCCACGGGGCGGAACGGGCATGGGGTCATCTTGCCCAGTCGCGTCCAGGATCAAAGGGTGACCGTTTCCCTGAATCCGAAGGCGATGCTGTTGTCGAGGTAATAGATCAGATCCGGTTTGAAGGCGTAAAACCGGACGTGGAAGCGCTCCGAAAAGGCATCCAGGTCGAGCCGTTTGCCGGGAGTGAAAAACTCTCGCGTAAACGAGAATTTGCGCATGTAGGCCTGCAGCCCTTTAAAGGCCTTGAAACCTGCGCGGATATGGACGATCCGCCCCGACATCTGAAGTCCGCGGATCCCTTGCCAGGAATCCGATTCGGCAAAAATGGCCGCCGCCGCTCCTTTGTCAGGCAGGGACTCCTGGATATGCCGCGATTCGGGGCTCGAGAAAAAATAGAAGGATCCGTCAATACAGGCGTAGTAGACGGGGGCCGCCCATGGGCCGCTGTCTCCGCCGGTGGCCAAGGTCATGGTGCTGCGGCTGCGGATCAGTTCTTCGGCCATCGCGGTGAGCTGTGCAGTGCCCGGAGCCTTCTGTTTTTCGTTCTTCATCGATGGGCCTCCAACCGTTGAACCGTTTTCGGATAAAATAAATTGAGTGTCAATTCGGAAATGCAGCACGTCCGCTTCAGTGCGTTTCGATTCTGAATGGGGCGGTTTTTTCCAATGCCGCCGCCTGTCCAGCTCTGCCCTTTCGGGATGGGCCCAATCTCCTTGCACACTGCGTGTGCTCAGTCCCGCCGCTACGGGGGGTTGTGATCGTCCAACCGGTTGCTGCACGATCCCGCGCCTGGTTCCACTCCTGGAGTGCCGAGTCCGCCCGGGTCGGTGGCGGGGCTTGACTGATCGAAGCGGCAGGCATCCTGGACAGCTCCCTGTTGCAGGATGGGGACAGGCTGCCTCCCCGGCCGGAAACCTGGTTTTGGTATCGGGAGCCTTTGCGGGGTGGACGATTGCTCCCGAACGGGGGGTATTTCGGGGGCGCCCCAGATCTTGTCCGGTTCGATGACCCGCATCGCCTTCCATTTGCCCTGCAGGAACCGCAGGAGGAAGACGATGCCAAGCGAGGTCACGTAAAGCGTGGCCAGGATCCAGGCCGCCATGATGCCCCACCCCAGGACGACGATCATCACGTATGCGGGCCCGAGCAGAATGAGACCCGAGAAGGCGGCGATGATCAGCATGACGAAGCGCGTGTCGCCCGCCCCCTTGACGGCGGAGGCGAAGACGATGCTGAGCGTGTCGAAGATGGAGTAGAGGGCGACGAAGCGAAGGAGGATCACGGCCAGGTGAAAAATGGCTTCGAAGGCCTGCGGGTTGTCCGCCGGTGCGAAAGGGGAGACGAAGACCTCCGGGATCAGGACATAGGCGAGCGCTATCGAGGCCATGTAGGCGAAGGTGATGTGGAACGCCGACCAGGTCGCCTTTTCGGCCAGCTCAGGGGCGTTCCTGCCGAGGTGCTGCCCGACCAGGACGGATACCGTGATCCCGCAGCCGATCATAGGCATGAAGGCAATTGTGTTGATGTTGAAGGCGATGTTGGTGGCGGCCAGCGGCAGGGTGCCGAGCCTTCCCACGAGGAGGATGAAACCGGTGAAGCCGCTCATGTCCAGGAAGAACTGCATCCCGGAAGGAAAGCCGAATCGCAGCAGCCGCCGCATCAGCGCCGCATCGGGCCGCCAGCCCTTCAGGGTATGGTAGCGGGTGTCGTTCGCGGTGCGCCAGGCCAGCAGGAGCATGACGACCAGGGAGAACACGGCGGCGAGGACCGTGGCCAGTGCCGCGCCGCGCATCCCCATTTCGGGCAGGCCGGCCCTGCCGAAGATGAAGAGATAGTCCAGAATCAGGTTCAGGGCCGTCGAGGCCATGGTCACCCACATGATCGGCCAGGGACGCGCAACCCCGGAAAAAAAACCGGAGAGCGCATGGGTCGCAATCGCCGGGAACCCTCCGATGGAGAGGATGACGAAGTAATCGACCTCATTTTTCTGCACGGGCGCATCGTGCCCTACAAAGGCGAAGATGGGCCCGGCGAGGGGGATCAGGCAGAGCATGCAAAGCCCGCCGAACATGGAGACATACATCCCCTGCCAGAGGACCGGCCCTATCTCCCGGTGCCGCCCCGCGCCGTGATATTGCGCGACGAATGTGCTCACATAGCTCACCGTGCCGATGAAGATGCTCATGAGGGTGAAATTGAGCATGCCGGCCGGCATGGCGGCTGCGATGGCCTCGGGGGAATACCAGGACAGAAACATCCGGTCCACGAAGTGCTGGATCGACCAGGCACCCGTACTCAGGATCAGAGGGATCGCGATCTTGAGGACCTCTCGGTATCCTCCGGGCTCCGACCATCTGGAACAGGAAACATTCACGCTGCGGGGACCTCTGATGATTTTTTGGGCCACGGTGCGGCGGACGGCGATGACCCGGCCTCTCTCCGAAAAGGGTGTTTTCGACCGCTTCCGGCCTCGATCCGCCCCTTCGCGCATGAGGCGGCCTGCAAGTCGCCTCAGCGTGGGCGCTTGATTTCCTTATTTCCGCCGCAAAGGGATCTCAGGAAGGAAACCGGGTCGTGCTGGATATTTGTTTCCGGAGGGCGAAGCCTATCATAAGGGCACCGGCCGGTGGATGGCAAGCCGGGAAATGGCGTCGCCCCGCCTTGGTTCGTCGCAGCGCAGCAGCCCGGATCCAGGCTGGACAAGACGGTGCAGCCGTGCGCCGGAGGAGTCCGCGCCTGCCGATGCTGCGGCGTTGACTCGTTGAGGAAAGCCTGTTAAGCTGTGCGGCCTGCGGGACATCTCGTTTCCGCATCGAATGAGTCGGGTCCAACAGAGAGAATGACATGGGAGCGTTGAAAGAGCTCGCTCGGGGGAATGCCGTTCACCAGCGGCGGCTCGAGTTCAAGAGTTATCCGCTGGGGCAGGGCCGGGTTCTCGTCGAGGGGTCCCTCCGGGACGACCGGTTTCAACCAGGTTTTTACTTCGACGGCGTTCAGGCGCCCGAGGGCGTGATCCACTGGATGATCGTGCGGATGATCGTCGAAGGCCGTCCTTTGACGATCACCGACATCGAGGCCGAGATGCCCGGGGTGCCGCACGAGCTCTGCACGGAGGCGATAGGCTCGGTCGAACGGATGAAGGGAGTGGCCATCTCCGGGGGGTACAGCCGGGAGGTCATCCGGTTGATGGGAGGGATAAGGGGGTGCAGCCACCTCACCCATCTCATGATCGCCATGGGGCCTGCAGCCTTGCACGGTTACTGGACGGATCAATCGCGCGAGCGGAGACCTCTGCCGAACTCCCTCGGCGAGATCCCCGCCTTGAGACAGCTGCGCAACAGCTGCTTCCTGTGGCGGGACGACGGGCCGTTCATGGACAAGGTCCGGCAGGTCGTTCAAGAAGCAGGGAAGAAAGGATCCCGGCCCGGCTGAAGCCCTTCGCCGGAAAGGCTCGGCAGCAGGGTGTCGAAGGATTTATGGTGCGCAGGCTGTTGAAAAGGGGCCGGATGCAGGGTTTGCGAAATTCCTTGGAATGGCTGCACATATCTGTGCGCCGCAGTGATGTGGGATGAGCGCAACGCAGCGGACGGGCGTTTTTCAACAGCCTGTTCAACGATGGGGTGATCGGAAGGAGATCGTATGGGGTTCATACAGGGCTCGGCGAGCTTCACCCGTTATTGGGTGGAGGGGACGGTTCCCAGGGAGGTCATGGAGTCGCTGCCTCCGAGGGTCGGCCGGTACGCTTTTCGGCCGTTTGCGGATGACTCCGATCAGGAGAAGTCGATGGGGTGGGTCAACATCATGGACCTGTTCGACAACGTCATGGGCGGACTCGACTATCTGAAGGAACCCTACCTGGCTCTCTCGCTCCGCGTGGACGTCCGCCGGGTGCCCGCCAGCGCCCTGAAGCAGTTTTGCCGGGAGGCGGAGGAGAAGGTCAAGGCGGCGGAGGAGATCGCCTTCCTGCCTCGCGAGCGCCGGATCGAGATCCGGGAATCGGTGAAGCGGAGCCTCCTGCACCGGTCGATCCCCAGGACCAACGTCTACGACATGGTCTGGAGGCTGACGGACGGCATGGTGTTTTTCGGCGCCGTCAACGCGGCCCTCTGCGACGATTTTGCCGCTCTTTTCTACCAGACCTTCGGTTTGACCCTCCAGGCCGTCTATCCGTATGCCCTCGCGGCGAGGATCCTCGAACGGGAGAAACGCTCGCTGGGAGCCCTCGATGCCCTGACGCCCTGTCTCTTCACCGGGGGGAGGCAGCCTTCGGATTAGAGCGCGGTGGGGCTCGATCAACATTTCGGGATGGACGCGAGGTAACCGGATGAACGTTCTCGAACAGGCGAAGAAGACGGAGTTTCTGGGCCGGGAGTTTTTGCTGTGGCTGTGGTTCAGGAGTGAAACCGAGGGGGGTGTGATCGATATCCCGGACCTCGGCGCGGTGGAGTTCGCCATCGAAGGAAAGGTGGTGCTTCAGTCCGAAGGGGACGAGGGCGTGGAGACCGTAACGTGTTCGGGCGAGAGACCCGCCCTCCGTGAGGCGCGGTACGCCCTGACCCGGCAGAAGCAGGTGGTGCAGGCCATGATCAAACTGGCTGCGGGCGACGAGCGCTGGTCTTTTCTTCTGGATTCCTGCTGGTTCAACGTCAAAGGCTACAAGGGGCCGAAGGTGTTGATGGACCGCAACGACGATCCGGACGGTCTGTTCTTCGAGAAGGTTCTTCTGCTGGAACGCTGCGCCATGGCGCTGGACGCCCTTTTCGAGCATTTCGTTCTGCTGCGGATCTCCCCCGAATGGGAGGCTGAAGAGCGTCCTGCGATCTCGGCCTGGATCGAAGCGGGCGCTTGAAACGCCGGGTTGTGACGCCGATCGCCGGCGGATGCCCTCGGGCGTCCGCCGAGAGGAATACCGTGGCGGCGCGGAGCGCGACGGGCGCGCCGGCCGGGCTGCACCGCCGCCAGGGCTAGGGCCCGTGCAAATAGATGCGGGCGGAGGGGATGCCCGGGATGGGCACGGCCGCATCACGAAATGGCCCCTATGGATCTCGACTGGGAGGCAATGCACATGAATCGTTTTTTTCTGACGGGATGGTTGTTGGTGTTGTTGTCGGTTTGGTGTGTCCCGGCGGCGGCTGCCGGCCTCGAGTGGGAGGTTCGGGACGATCGGAAGCTGGAGGTGGAGCCGCTCGATCTTGCCGTGGCGCAGGACGGATCCTGGATGTTTATCCTGGCCCCTGCCGAGGTCCGCGTCCTCGATGCGAAAACGGGGGCCTTTATTGCGCGGATCCCGATCGAAAGCGGATTCGACCGGATTGCCTATTCAGAGGCTGAGGGGATGCTGATCCTGACAAGCCGGGGCAACAAACGGGAGCTGCGGGTGGTCCTGGAGAAGGTGTATTCCTTCGATCCGTCCGGTTTGCCGATCCTGGGGGCCGAAGACGGGGCGGTGACGGTGACGGTCTTCAGCGATTACCAGTGCCCCTACTGTGCGCGACTGGAGCCGCTCCTTCAGCAGGTTCAGGAGAAATACCCGAAGGATATCAGGATCGTGCACAAGAACATGCCTCTTTCGAGCCACCGTTTCGCGGTTTCGGCTGCCCTCGCCGCCCTGGCGGCGGATGCGCAAGGCAAGTTCGAGCCCTTTCACAACGGGTTGATGGCGTTGCACAGTACGATGAGCGAAGAGGTGATCACCCGGACCGCCGAAGCGGTGGGTCTGGATATGGAGCGCTTCCAGAGCGACCGCAAGAATCCGGCTTTTCAGGGGGTTCTCCGCAGGGACATGGAGGAAGGCCGGGAGGCCGGAGTGAGAGGGATCCCGGCGGTTTTTATCAACGGAAAGCCTCTTCGCACTCTGACCCCCGAGAAGTTGATGGCTGCGGTCGAAAGAGAGCGGCAAGAGACAAGCCGGTAGGAACGGGCGGACCCGACCCATGTCAAGCAGTCTCTCAGACACGGCGGGCAGGGAAAACCGCATACGGCTTGCGGTCATCGGGCTCGCGCTGGCTGTGGGGATGGGCCTCATGGCCGTCAAATTCTACGCCTATCACCTGACCGGATCTTCGGCCATCCTTTCCGACGCGCTCGAATCCATCATCAATGTAGTGGCGAGCGCCTTCGCCCTCGGAAGCGTCATCCTGGCCCAAAAGCCGCCCGACGCCTCCCACCCCTACGGCCATGGCAAGATCGAGTATTTTTCCGCCGGGTTCGAAGGGGCCCTGATCATCGTTGCCGCCGTGGGAATATTCGTGAGCGGGATATCCCACATCCTGGATCCCCGTCCGCTGCCGTGCCTCGAAAGCGGTCTTTTATTACTGGCCGGGGCTGCGGTCGTCAACCTGGCCCTCGGTGCCGCGCTCCTCAAATATGGGAGAAAGACCGGTTCGCTGATTCTTATCGCGGACGGAAAGCACATCCTGACCGATGTCTACACCTCCGCCGCCGTGCTTCCCGGACTGCTGCTGGTCAAATTCACCGGCCTACTCTGGCTCGATGGGGTGGTCGCCTGCCTGGTGGGGGTGAACATCCTGGTCTCGGGGGGTGGGTTGGTGCGGCAATCCTTTTCCGCCCTGATGGATGCCTCGGAGCCGAAGCTCCTGGACAGGATCTCGTCCGTCCTCGACGGGCATCGCAAGGTGCTGTGGATCGATATCCACCAACTGCGGGCCTGGCGTTCCGGGAGTCTGATCCATATCGATCTTCACCTGATCCTGCCGAGACATCTTTCGCTGGAAGAGGCGCACCGCGAGGCCAAGGACCTGGAGGCCCTCCTTCAGGAGCACTTTTCGGGGCGTGCGAGCATCCTGATCCACATGGACCCTTGCATCGACGAGGACTGCCCGGTCTGTGTGAAGCACCTCTGCGAACTTCGAAGCCGTGCGGCGACGGGCCGTCCGAGATGGGAGCGGGAGCGTCTGGTGCGGATCGGGGTTTCAGCCGGTGAGGCGGAGATTGAAAACGGGCCTGTGGAGACAGATGCCGGGGAGAGGCGGCCTTCACGTGAGGGATTCGGCGACCCGGTACACCCATTGGGAGAGGAGCAGCAGGGCGCCGATCAGGATCAGGGGGCCGGCGAGTCGTCCGGGGATCCGCAGAAGGCGTCCCCGGCTGAAGCGGTGCCTGGAAAAAAGCGCCCCCCCGTTCCAGAGTAGAAGGAGGATCGCCGCTCCATAAAGCAGGCATGCGAGCGGTGCGTTGCGGAGGGCGAACGCCCAGTCCCCCTGCGCCATGGCCCAGAAGGAGCGGGTGTAGCCGCAGAAGGGGCAGGGAACCCCCGTCCATTTCAGGAACAGGCAGGGGACCCCGGGAAGGCGTGAAATCGGCACGAAGTGCGCCAAGGCGAGGGGCACCGCCCCGATAAGCGCCAGGGGCAGATGCTTTCCGGCGACATCCCACCAGGATGGAGGCCGATGGACCTCCACCAGACGGCCCGAAGGCCCGAACAGACGCCTCCAGTGGGATAGCGGCTTTCCGAGATGCAACGGGTTCAATGACATCTTCATCTTCCAGGCTGCCAGGGCGCCCTGCAGACACCGCCTCTGGCCGAGCGGCTTTCCGCTGCGGGCGCGTCGGCCGTGGATCACCTCATCCCCGGTTTGCAGGCCGGGGAAAAAGCCCCCTCTATCCGAGCCCGGTGGAATCCCGGGGGCCCAGGGTGGATGCCTTTGCGCCGCGGGGGCGGAGGATGGCCGGAGCGCAGCAGAGCGGTGCTCTCCAATCGCCCGTCAAGCGGGATTTTCCGGATGGGGCTCCGGCGCCGGACCTGTCTCGATGATCTCGATCACCTCGGCGGTCTCCGCCTCGCCATCTTTGAAGATGTCCCGATAGGCTACGCTCAGGATGCAGATCTGGATAGGGACCGTGACCGCCAGGCCCAGGCCGCAGGCGATGGCCCCGAGGCTGCCGATGATGCCGGTCACGATCATGAGCCCTAGAAACTGCCAGAAGTTGGTCTTGACCGCCTGATAGCTCTCCTGGGAAGCCTGCCAGAAATCCATCCCCCGGTCGACGATGAGGAGCAGCCCGAACATGAGGAAGGTCTGCATCGCGTAGACGCCGAACAGGGCGGCAAGTTGTCCGACGCACGGGATCAGCCCGACGATGACGGCGAGCATCAGCATGGCGATGCCCCACACCCCGACGAAAAGGAGCGAATTCAAGAAGAAATTGAAACCCCGGAAGATCTCGCCCACGTCGGGGCGGGGTTCCCTCCCGTCGTGAAAGGCGAGCACCATCAGAAAAAGCCCTGCCAGCATCGGGCCGGCCAGGATGCCCAGCGTCGCAATCCCCAAAACCAGGGCGATCAGGGAGGCGAGGATGAGCGGTACGATGTTCTGCTTGTAGAGGGCGAAGCCTTTCTCGAACCATTCGCCGAATTTGACCGGGATTGGATCCATGCCGTTCCTCCTTATACGCTGCCGGTTTTTATCAGAATGGCTGCCATCCGGAAAAGTTCTTGTCGAACCGCTGCGGGGGCGTCCGGTCGCTCAGGAACCCTTCTCTGCGCGACGGCCCGCCAGGACGCTTTCGAGCGCGCCGATCTGTTCGCGGGTGTCCTTTTCCAAACGTTGCAACCGGCCGGCGAGGTGCCCCAGGTGCTCGGACCAGACGGCTGCGAGGGTCTCCGCCAGCCGGACTCGCCGCTTGAGGCGCTCGTCACGCCGCTTCTTATTGTAACGGCGATAGAATCGGATGGAAAGGAAAAGGTTGATCAAGGCGTAGCTCAGGAGGGCGGCGAGGCCCTTGGGGCTGAAGACGGCCTCGATCGCGGCCGCGAGGAGTCCGGCCGCGCCGCCGAGGCCGGGGTGCTCGAAAAAGGCCCGCCAGGCGCCGGCCCCCGTCAGGGCGATGAGGAGGCACAGGGTGAGGGCTGCGAAGGTCAGCATCTGCCCGGCCCGAAAGATCCGGAAGGATGGCCTTCCGGCCTGTGCCGCGGCTTGTTCACCGACGGTGGCGAGGTCCGTTCCCAGCTGTTCGAATGCGCCTTCGAGGTCGAGTTTGGACTGGACCTCCTCCCAAAGGCTCTGCGGGAGATTGGCACGCAGGAAGCGGCTGTGAAGGTTTTCTTCGAGCCACTGAAAGGGCCTTCTCAGAATGGCCGCCGTGCCTTCGGGCGGGAGCAGAAAGTTTGGCCGAGCATCGCCGCCGGCGGGGTTGCCGCCCCCCCGCCGCAGCGTTTGCAGGAGGAGGCCGATCCCGTAGCTCGGACCGACGAGGCCCGAAAGGTCTTCGATCGGCTCTTCGCCCACCGGGGCTGTTTCGCTGATGAGCCAGGCAGACAGGGCCTCGCGCCCCGCCGCGGTCCAATGGGACCGTTTTTCCTCCACCCACTGGAGGGCGTTCGCGATCACCCCCGAGGCCTCTTCGAGATGCAGCCGTTCGGTTTCGAAAGGGGTCAGGAGCTGTTGAATCTCTGCGCTCAGATTGGCGGCCTTGATGGCGGTGATGGTCTTGACGCGCTGCTGATCGATCAGGTGCCGGCGGAAGAAATCGAACTGGTTCCAGACGGCCGCCCCGCCGCTGCGCCGGGCGTGCTCTGCCGAGACGGCGAAGACGAGGGGGTCCGGGACCCCGTGTTTGGCGAGCAGTTCCTTGAAGCCGCTCAGAACCGGGGCAAGGCGGTCGGCGGCCGCACCGTCGCCGGGCTCCACGAGCTGATCCACCTTGTTCAGGACGAAGGCGAAGTATTCCCTGGCCTTGGGGACCTCATCCAGGAAGGCGTAAAACCGGCCGTCGGCGTATTTTTCGGGCGATGCGACCCACACGAGGAGGTCGAGGTGCTCCAGGAAATCGACGACGTAACGGCGGTTTTCACCGCCCAGGCTGTCGAAGTCGGGCAGGTCGCACAGGAGAAGCGCCTGCATCGCGCCGGCCTCGTGGGTGATCTCCTTCCAGGGGATACGGCGGAGCTCCGCGGCGGGCGGCGGGTCCGCGTGGATGTGGCGGTAGATCAGCACCCGGTCCGTGTGGGGCCTCCGGTGGCTGCTTGACGCGATCTCGGATCCGGCGAGGGCGTTGAGGAGGGAGGACTTGCCGACACCGGTGCCGCCGATGAGGCCGACGGTCAGAAAACGCCCTTCGATCCGCTCGAGCTTCGCGCGCAGGGCCTTTGAACGGGCCGCGAGGGACCGGCGCTCCCCGGGTGCAATCGAGAAAAGGGTGTCTTTTTCGAGGAGGCGGTCGATGCGGTCGAGTTCTTTCCGCACTTGGAAGCCGGGGTCTCGCATGTCAGTTCCTCACGGACGTTCTGTGCGGCCCTTCGCGCCGGCGCGGGGCCGCTGTTTCAGCCATTGATCGAGGCGTTGCACCGTTTCGGGGGGCGTCAGGGTCGCCGCGAGGCATTGCTCGTAGCGCATCCGCTGCTCGTCGATCACGGCGAGGAGCTCGCTTCGGTATCGGTCTGCCAATTCGCGGGCGATCTTCTGGATCTCCTGGTAGGCGAAAAGCTCTGTCGTGCCCTTGGTCAGGAAGGGTGCGAGCGCGGAGTCGAGGACGGCGTCGATCATGGTGAAGCCCCCGCCGATGACGATTTCGACCGCAAGGAGGAGCGCCCCCCAGACGATCGAAGCGCTGTAGATGCCCCACTTCTTGCGCGTCGACAGGTGTTCGGCCAGGTCGCGGAACCGCTCGTCTATCCAGGCAAGCAGCGTTTCCTGGCCTTGCAGGATGCGGGCTTCGATCTCCGGCTCGGTCAAAGGCAGGTCTGGACTCCGCAGGGCGGCGCCAAGGGGGGCGTCTTGACCGGCCGGGGCGAGTTCTTCCAGTACGCGGCGGTTCATCTGCGCCAGGGCGGCGGCCAGAGGGGAGCTGTCGGAGTATTTGCGCAGCTTCGCGAGGGCCTGCTTGTGGCGCGCCTCGCCCCTGTCCTTGCGGAAGCCGAGCAGTCGCAGGGGAAAGAGGATCGTTTCCTGGATCACCCGCCGGGGTTTTGCGAGGGGGTCGTAGCGGTTGAAGAGCTTGCGGATTTCGATCCGGATGTATTCATCGCTCTGTGCCTTGAAGCGTTTTGCTTCTCCCTCCAGCAGAAGGTCCGCCGTCTCCCGTGCGCACTGCTCGAGCCTCTCCTGCCATTGGGCGGCGGCGGACGCCTCCGCTTGCAGCAGGCCGAGCAGCCGCTGCGCGCTCCGGCGGCTGTGCTCCAGGCGGCGGTCCTGCTGGCGGCGCAGCCGCTCGCCGGATGAGGCCGGGTCGAGCTCGGCGTGAAGGGACTGCATGGTGCGGCTCACGGCTTCCAGGGCGCTCAACTCCGCGGCCGAACCCCCGGGTGCAGCCGGCAGAATCCGGATCAGCCCCCGTTCGCATGCGATCCCACGGCTTTCGAGGACCTTCAGAACGTCCTCCGCACCGAGGCCGCTGCGGACCTTGTTCAAGAGGAAGGCGACCACCTTCCCATCCTGGAAGGCCTCGAACAGGGCATCGAGGGGCACTTCGTCCGCATATTTTTCCGGGCTGGCGACGAAGATGATCGCGTCGGCCAGGAGATAAAGATTCCGGGTGATCACCCGGTTGCCCTCCTCCACGCTGTCGACGTCGGGCGTGTCGACTATGGCGAGATGGGAGAGCGTTTTGCGGCGGTGGCTGATGATCGACAGGCGGCCTGGGGCCCCGGCCATGGGCTGGCCCAGGTCCTCTTCGGGGGAGGGCTCATCGGGTTTCACCTCGGGGAAAGGGAAGCCTGTCCCGATGTTCGCATAGGCATGGGCATAGGCGATCGGACCGAAGGTTTTGGGCCTTTCGACGCCGGTCGCACTGAGCGCCCTGCCGCAGAAGAGATTGAAGAGGGTCGACTTCCCGGTGCCGGTGCCGCCGAGAAACATCACCCACGTCACCGGTGAGTTGGATTTGTAGGCGATCACCGCCATTTGGCGCCCAAGGTCCTCCGCCAGCCCCGGGATGGCGGCGCTTGCTTCGATGAGGCCTGGATGGCGGACGGCACGGATGGCGGTAATCAGAGATTCCAATGATGTCAGCTCGAGATTTCTCGGGTTATGTGCCACCCGGGCACGGGATCACAGGCGATGAGGCCGAGTTCGTCTCCGGGCAGGCCCGGTGTGCCCCGTCACGACACGGGATGACCTCACGGCTGCACGTGGTGTCCGAGCCGCCTTTGGTCGCGGTCTCGAAGGCCTTCTTCTCCTCGGATGACTTCACGGCTGCACGTGGTGTTGGAGCCGCTCCCGGCCAAACGGGCGTCCGACTCGCCGAGGTGGGACCGGGTGGCGAAAACGGACGATCAAAAGGGCTTTTCCGGTTGGATACAATCCACCGCACGGTCAAAATCACTATAATAGTCCACTGCGCGCCGGTTTCCAATCCGGAAATGCGGTTTTGAGGCTTTCCTTTCTCCGGTCGATCGGCTATCCTCCCAAAAACGGTGGCAAGATTGTGGAGGCGCCTCTCGTCGGGCGCGGGGAGTCGAGGGTTTTTGAGATGCAGGGAAAATGCCGGGTGGATGTCCTCCTCTTCGACTATGGCGGCGTTCTGGCCGAAGAGGGATTCCGGGAAGGACTCAAGGCGATTGCGCTGAAAGACGGGCTGGATCCCGATGCCTTTTTCCAGACGGCGTCCGAGTGGGTGCACGCGAGCGGGTACGTTACGGGGAAGGCGTCGGAGCAAACCTACTGGCGGCACCTCCGCTCTGAGACGGGCATCCGGGGCTCGGATGCCGATCTGCGTCGGGAGATCCTGGATCGTTTCGTGCTGCGGGACTGGATGGTGAGACTCGTCAGGGTCTTGAAAGAGGCCGGTGTACGGTTGGCGATCCTGAGCGACCAGACCGACTGGCTGATTCAGCTCGACCGCCGTGATCGATTCTTCCAGTACTTCGAGGCCGTCTTCAACAGCTTCGTCGAGGGCCGCAGCAAGCGGGATCCGGCCTTTTTCGATCAGGTTGTGGGCCGTCTCGGCACAGCTCCTTCGGAGGTCCTCTTCATGGACGACAACCCGGGAAACATCGAGCGGGCCCGGAGCCGGGGGCTCGAGACCATCCTCTATCGGGACCGGAGGACCTTTTTGGCCGAACTGGTCCGGTTCTGCCCTTTCCTGGAAGCCTCCGTTTCCTGACCCATCACCTCGCGATACAACAAAAATGTTATATTATCCCGATGTTTCCTACAATAATGCAGGCAAGAGAAAACGCGGTTCAGACGTCTCCACCTATAGTTTATTGAGATAACAGCTGTTTTTGCCTTTCGCTCCTTTTGGCATTGTGCTTGCTACAGTAGAGGGCACCCGAGGACGTTGACCTGTTCGATGCAGGCTTGAGAAACTTTCGAATCCATATTGAAAAGCAAGAGGAGGAAAACACATGATTTGTCAGACGGAAGAAGATGTCAAAAGGATCGTCAAAGAGAAGAACATCAGCTTTATCCAGTTCTGGTTCACGGATGTCCTGGGGGTCCTCAAGAGTTTCGCCGTCACCCCTTCGGAGTTGGAGGAAGGTCTGAGCGAGGGCATGGGGTTCGACGGGTCGTCTATCGAGGGGTTTGCCCGCATCCAGGAAAGCGACATGATCGCGAAGCCGGATGTGACCACCTTCCAGCTGGTGCCCTGGCGGAGCGGCGACCGCCCGGTGGCCCGCATGTTCTGTGACGTCATGAACCCGGATGGAACCCCTTACGAGGGGGACCCGCGCTACGTCCTGAAACGCCTTCTCAAGAAGGTGGCCGAAAAGGGGTATACCTTTTATGTGGGCCCCGAACTCGAGTATTTCTACTTCCGGAACAACTGCGGCACGGAATGTCTGGATACAGGGGGGTATTTCGATTCACGACCGATCGATATGGGGAGTGACCTCCGGCGCGAGACGATCTTCGCGCTGCAGGACATGGGGATCCAGGTCGAGTACAGCCACCACGAGGTGGCGCCGAGCCAGCACGAGATCGATCTGCGCTACGATGAAGGGCTGCGCATGGCGGACAAGACCATGACCTATCGTCTGGTCGTTAAGGAGGTTGCGAGGAAGAACGGGTTCTACGCGACCTTCATGCCCAAGCCCATCTTCGGGCAGAACGGGAGCGGCATGCATGTTCATCAGTCCCTTTTCAAGGGTGAGCGGAATGCCTTTTACGACCCGAGCGACCGCTACAACCTCTCGGATGTGGCCAAGCACTACATCGCCGGGATCATGCGCCACGCCCCGGAGATCACGGTCGTCACCAACCAGTGGGTCAACTCCTACAAGCGGCTGGTCCCGGGCTACGAGGCGCCGGTCTACGTCGCCTGGGCGCGTCGGAACCGCTCGGCCATGATCCGGGTCCCCATGTACAAGCCGGGCAAAGAGGCGGCCACCCGTATCGAGTTCCGGTCTCCGGACCCGTCGTGCAATCCTTACCTGGCATTCGCGGTCATGCTGGGCGCGGGGCTCGAGGGGATCGAGAACAAGTACGAGATGCCCGACCCGATCGAAGAGGACATCTTCGAGATGAACCCGGCGGAGCGCAAGGCCCACGGGATCACCGATCTGCCTGGAAACCTTTACGCCGCGACGCTCGAGGCTGAAAAGAGCTCTCTCGTCAAGAAGGTCCTTGGGGAGCACGTTTTCAATAAGTTCATCGAGAACAAGAAGATCGAGTGGGATATGTACCGGACGCACGTGAGCGCCTTCGAATTGGAACGCTACCTCGCCAAACTGTAGACCACCAGCCCGAAGCCTGCCCTCCACCCCCTGGGGCACGGGTCCTCATGCTGAAAAAGGCCTCTCCGGTCGTTTCGACCAGGGAGGCTTTTTTTCGGGGTCGTTGCGGACTTGTCCCTGGACAAGTGGGTCCTCTGCGGGCAGTTCGGTTTCATGTTTCGGGGGTTGGCGCCCCTGCAAAGGGGCGGCTGCCGGATGGGCCGAGCGGTTTGCGTGGCGCTGCTCGATGTCTTGGATTTATCCAGGTCTGGTGCAATACGCGAAAACCGGGCGGGTTTTCAGGGCGCGAATTTCTCCTCCAGGAGGCCTTTGACCTTTCGGGCATCCGCTTTTCCGCGGGTCTTGCGCATGACCTGTCCGATGAGGAAATCCATGGGCTTGCGGTTGCCGCGCAGGATCTGATCCACGATGTCCGGGTTCTCCTTCAGGACCTCGTTCAAAATGTCCGAGAGGGCGTCTTCGTCCTGGATCGGCTGGAGGTTCCGGGCGGCGATGATCTCGCCGGGTCTTCGGGAGGTGGCGAACATCTCCTCGAGGACCGTGCGGCCGATCGCGTCCGTGATCGTACCCTCCGCGATCAGGTCGATGAGCTCGGCAAAGGCCGCGTCCGGCACCGGGCAGGCCTCGATGGGCACAGAGGCGTCGTTCAGCAGCCTGAAGAGCTCCTTGATCAGCCAGGCCCCGAGGCGCCTGGCGTCCGCGCAGCGGGCGGCGGAACGCTCGAAGTAGTCGCAGACGGCACGCTCCCGGGTGAGGATCAGCGCATCCTTGCGGGCGATCCCGTATTCCGCGATCACCCGTTCGATCTTCCGGTCGGGGAGCTCCGGCAAGGCACGGCGGACACCTTCGAGGAACGCGTCATCGATCTCCACCTCGACGAGGTCCGGGTCCGGGAAGTAGCGGTAGTCTGGCGCGTCTTCCTTGCTGCGCATGGGGAGGGTGATCCCTTTCTGCTCGTCGAAGAGACGGGTCTCCTGGTCGACCGCGCCGCCCGAGCGCAGGATCTCCGCCTGCCGCCGGATCTCGTACTGGAGGGCGTCGGCGATGAAGCGGAAGGAGGACATGTTCTTGACCTCCGTGCGGTTGCCGAAGTGCGGCTGGCCTTTCCTCCGCAGGGAGACGTTCACGTCGCAGCGCAGCTGGCCCTTTTCCATGCTGCAGTCGCTGATGCCGATATAGCGCAGGACCTGGCGCAGCTTCTCGAGGTACTGCCGCGCCTCCGGGATCGAGCGCAGGGGGTTGCGCTCGTGGTCCCCGACGATCTCGAGGAGCGGCACGCTCGAGCGGTTGTAGTCCACGAGGCTGAAATCCGCCGCCTCGAATGAATCCGACGAGTGAACCAGCTTCCCGGCGTCCTCTTCGAGGTGGATGCGTTTGATCCCCACGGGATAGGGTTCACCGTCGTCCCCGATGATCTCGAGGGTCCCGTCTTCACAGAAGGGCCTTTCGTATTGGGAGATCTGGTAGCCTTTGGGCAGGTCCGGGTAGAAGTAGTTCTTGCGGGCGAAGCGCGAGCGCCGGTTGATGGCGCACCCCAGGGCGACGCCGGCCCGGATTGCGAATTCCACGGCCCGCCGGTTCAGGACCGGGAGCGCACCTGGTTGGCCGGTGCAGACCGGGCAGCTGCAGTGGTTCGGGGCGGCGTCGTACCGGACCGGGCAGTCGCAGAAGAGCTTCGTCTCGGTCTTCAGTTCGACGTGCGTTTCAAAACAGATGATGGTCTCGAATTCCATGATCAGATCCGTCCCAAGAGCGTTTCGCAGGCATGCCCGAGGCGGAGGATGGTCGCCTCGTCGAAGGCCCTGCCGATGATCTGCAGCCCGACGGGGAGTCCGTTCACCCTCCCACAGGGGATGCTCATCCCGGGCAGGCCCGAGAGGTTGAGCGACACCGTGTAGATATCCACCAGGTACATCTGGAGGGGATCGTCGAGCTTTTCCCCCAGTTTGAAGGGCAGGCAAGGGGAGACCGGTGCCAGCATGCAGTCGACCCCTTCGAAGGCCGCGTCGAAATCCTGCTTGATAAGGGTGCGCGCCTCCTGCGCCTTACGGTAATAGGCATCGTAGTAGCCGGCCGAAAGGACATAGGTGCCGAGCATGATCCGCCGCTTGACCTCGCTCCCGAACCCCTGGCTGCGGGTGGCCGCGTACATCCCGAGAAGGTCCGTTTCCTCCTCGGAGCGGAAGCCGTACTTGACCCCGTCGTAGCGGGCGAGGTTGCTGCTCGCCTCCGCCGTGGCGATGAGGTAATAGGCGCTGATGGCGTAGCGGGCGTGGGGGAGGCTGACCTCCACGATGCGGGCGCCGTTTCGCTCGAGCAGGGAGGCGGCCCCGAGGACGCACTCCCGGATACGTGGATCGAGCCCCTCGACGAAGTATTCGCGCGGGAGGCCGATGCGCAGTCCGTCTACACCCGTTCCCAGCCCTGCCGTGAAATCGGGTACGGGGAGGGCGGCGCTCGTGGTGTCCAGGGGGTCGTGCCCGGCGATCGCATTCAAGAAGAAGGCCGTGTCTTCGACGGTCCGTGCGAGCGCCCCCACCTGATCGAGGGACGAGGCATAGGCGATGAGGCCGAAGCGGGAGACGCGGCCGTAGGTGGGCTTGATTCCGACGCAGCCGCAGAAGGCCCCGGGCAGGCGGATGGAGCCCCCCGTGTCGGTGCCGAGGGCGATGACGGCCTCGCCGGCGGCCACTGCCGCCGCCGATCCGCCGCTCGACCCGCCGGCTACGAGACCCGTGTCGACCGGGTTGCGCGTCGGTCCGAAGACGCTGTTTTCGGTCGACGACCCCATCCCGAACTCGTCCAGGTTGGTCTTGCCGATGAGGACGGCGCCCTCGTCCATGATCCTGCGGAAGGCGGTCGCGTCATAGGTGGCCTTGAAGGCCTGCAGGATCCTGGAAGCGCAGGTGGTGCGTATGCCGCGGGTGCAGAGGATGTCCTTGACCGCCAGAGGGATCCCGTTCAACGCCGGGATCCGCCCCCCGCCCCGGAAGCGCTCGTCCGCCGCCTGCGCCTGCCGAAGCGCGCCTTCACGGTCGACGGTGATATAGGCGTTGATCTCCGCTTCCCGCTCGTCGATTCTCTGAAGCACGGAGCGGGTGACCTCGACGGAGGTCGTTTCGCCCGCCCTCAACATGCGGGCCAGTTCAACCGCACTGTGATCGCATAGTTCCATCGGTCAGCCTTCCAGGATCTTCGGGACCTTGAAGTAGTCCGCCTCGCGCATGGGCGCGTTTTGGAGGAGCGGTTCGATCTCTTTGCCTTCCCGCGGGACGTCTTCCCTCCAGACGTTTTTGAGATCGAGGACGTGGCTCATCGGCTCGACGTCCCGGGTATCGAGCTCCTGAAGGGCCTCGAAGTGCTCGAGGACCGCGTTCAGGTCTTTCTGGAAGGCCCGGACCTCCGTGTCGTCGATCCTGAGGCGCGCCAGACGGGCCACGTGCCGGACCTCCGCCGCGCTGATCCGCTCGCTGCGGACGGCCGCCTTCGACGGCCGGGCGGCGGTGGAATCCTTGGTGTCGCCGCCGGCGCCTGTGAGGCCGATGCCGAGCTCCTCCAGCTGCAGGGGATCGACGCCGGCCGGTGCGCGCGTCAACGGGCAGAAGGCGCTGCGGTTCTTGGGGAAGGCGATGATCTCCCGGATGTTGGGCTCCTTGAGGATCATGGCGATCACCCGGTCGAGGCCGAGCGCGAGCCCCGCGTGGGGCGGCGCGCCGAACTCGAGCGCGTTCAGGAAGAAGCCGAACTTCCCTTCCGCCTCTTCGGGGCTCAGCTCGAGGGCCTCGAAGATCTTCCGCTGCACCGCCATGTCGTGGATGCGGATGCTGCCGCCCCCCAGTTCCTCGCCGTTCATGACAAGGTCATAGGCCCGCGAGTTGAGCTGCAGGCAGCCCTCGACGTCGCGGGGGTCGAACTCGGTCCGGTCAGGCATGGTGAACGGGTGGTGCTGCGAACTGAGCCGCCCCTCCTTCCATTCGAAGAGTGGGAAGTCAGTCACCCACAGGGGTCGGAAGCGGTCCTGGGGGATCCGGTCGAGCCGCTGGGCGACGTGGAGCCTCAGCGAGGCGAGGACCTTGTGGGCCAGGTCCCGATCCGTGTCGGCGATGAGCATCAGGACGTCGCCCTCGCCTGCCTGGAAGCGGGCGACCAGCCCGGCCTGCTCCTCCGGGCTGAAGAACTGGACGATGTTCGATTCGAGACGGCCGCCGGCGACCTTCATCCAGGTCATCCCCTTGCCCCCGAAGGCGGGGACGAGCTTCAGGGCGTATTCGTTCTGCAGGATGTTCTTGCTCAGGAGATCGGCGGCGCCTTTTACGCAGAAGCCCTTGATCAGCCCCCCTTCATCCCGGATGCGCCGGAATATGGCGTAGCCCGTCCCTTCGAAGAGATCGGTCAGGTCTTCGAAGGCCATGTCGAAGCGGAGGTCCGGACGGTCGCTCCCGTAGCGCGACATGGCCTCCGCGTAGGTCATGCGGGGAAAGGGCCTCGGGAGGTCGATCCCGCCGACGGCGAAGATCCGGCAGGTCAGCTCCTCGAGCATCTCGTAGATGAACTCCTCATCGATGAAGGAGGCCTCGAGGTCGAGCTGGGTGAATTCAGGCTGACGGTTCGGGCGGAGGTCCTCGTCCCGGAAGCAGCGCGCGATCTGAAAGTAGCGGTCCATCCCGCCGACCATCAAGAGCTGCTTGAAGAGCTGCGGAGACTGGGGCAGGGCGTAGAACTTCCCCTGGTGGGTGCGGCTCGGGACCAGAAAATCCCGGGCGCCTTCCGGTGTGCTGCGGGTGAGGAAGGGCGTTTCGATCTCGACGAAGCCGCGCTCGTCCAGGAAATCCCGGATGGACCGGATGATCTGATAACGCTTGACGAAGCGGGCCTGGACCGTCGGGCGGCGCAGGTCGAGGTAGCGGTACTGCAGCCGCAGTTCCTCGTCGACGCTTTCAGGGGATGACTTGAGCTCCTCCCCGAAGACCATGGCCTTTTCGGAGATCTGAAAGGGCAGCGTTCTGGACCGCGCAAAGAGCCTGAGCCGGGAAGCGAACACCTCGACCCGGCCGGTCGCGAGGTTCGGATTCTCGGTGCCGGGCTCACGTAGGTGCACCACGCCTTCGATCTCGACGACGTACTCCTCTTTGAGGCGTGTGGCCTCGAGGTAGAGGTCCGCCCCGGTCTGCGGGTTGAAGACGACCTGTACGATCCCGCGGATGTCTCTCAGATGGATGAAGAGAAGGTTCCCGTGGTCGCGAATGGCGTCCACCCAGCCCATGAGGACGACGGCGGCGCCGGCCTGCTTTCCGCTGACGTCACCGCAGTAGGTTCTGTTTTTCCATTGCATCGAACGCACCCATCGTTTTTTCCGTTTTCCCGGATTCCTGCCCAATCCGTTCTGGACGGATCGAAATTTCATAGTATATTATCACAGACTCTGCCGATCAAGCTTTTCATTCGGGAAGCCCTGCTTTCGAAGCGCCGGTGTCATGGGACATTTTTGTAGAGGCCGGCGGAAACGTAATACAAAAATGTTTTCTTTTTGGCAAGCGTTTTGAGTGAGCTTGTTTTAAGCGGTTATGATAATACGGGAATCATTTCCTGCGACGGACTGGCACCATTGTTGCTAACCCTTAGTTCCGGAATCAACCTGGATTGGAAACCGGGTTTTGCCGGGAAATCATTTCCGGATGGGATTGAATTGGAATCCCGGTGAAAGGCTTCACCGCCGGCCTCGAGGGCGGGGAGCCCCCTGCGTGGTGCGGCACCGGGCAGGATAGGGCATCATCGTGGCCCGTGCCGGTCTCGAAGAAGACCGGAGGGGCCTTCCAGCGAAGACGAGAGGATCATAAAAGGTGTCGAACGGACGGACATTCAGCGGTTTTCCAGCGCCGCAGGGATTGTACGACCCCGCCTGCGAACATGACAGCTGCGGCGTGGGTTTTGTCGTGAACATCGACGGTCGCCCCGACCACAGGATCGTCGAAAAGGGGATACGGGTCCTGAAGAACCTGGAGCATCGCGGGGCGATCGGGGGGGATCTGACCACGGGGGACGGTGCGGGGATCCTGTTCCAGCTGCCTGACGGCTTTTTCCGGCAGCGGTGCGGCGACCTCGGCATCGCGCTGCCCCAGTGCGGGAGCTACGGGGTCGGAATGTTTTTCCTGCCGCAGGAAGCGGATATCCGCGAACGGCTCATGGAGATGGCGGAGCGTAAGATCGTGCACGAAGGCCTGCGTTTTCTGGGCTGGCGTGCAGTCCCGGTCCAAAGCGGGGCCATCGCCGGTCAGGCGAGGGCGCAGCAGCCCTGCATCCTGCAGTGCTTCGCCGCGGGGGAGGACTCGGACCCGGCGGCCCTCGACCGCCGCCTGTATCTCGTCCGCAGGGAGATGGAGCAGGCGGCCTCGGAGTGGCCCGGGGACGAGTCCGTCTTCTATGTGCCGAGCTTTTCCTGCCGGACGATTGTTTACAAGGGGCTCCTGACCGGTCCGCAGCTGCCCCTTTTCTACCCGGATCTTCTCGAAGAAGACCTGGTGAGCGCCCTCGCGGTGATCCATCAGCGCTACAGTACCAACACCTTCCCTTCCTGGGAGCTGGCGCAGCCCTTCCGCCACCTGGCGCACAACGGCGAGATCAACACCCTCAGGGGGAACCTGAATCTCTGGCGCTCGCGCGAATCCTCGTTCCGCTCACCTCTCTTCGCAAACGACATCAAGCGGCTCCTGCCCGTGATCGACCCGCGGGGCAGCGATTCGGCCTGCCTAGACAACGCTCTGGAATTCCTCTACAAGTGCGGCCGCTCCCTGCCGCACGCCATGCTGATGCTGATCCCCGAGGCCTGGGGGACGAAATACCCCCTGGGGCCGGACCAGAAGGGCTTTTTCGAGTACCACGCCGGCCTCATGGAGCCCTGGGACGGCCCGGCGGCGGTCGCGTTCAGCGACGGGTCGCAGGTGGGGGCCATGCTCGACCGCAACGGCTTGAGACCGGCGCGCTACACCATCACCCGGGACGGGTTCATGGCCTTCGCCTCGGAGGCGGGGGTCCTCGACTTCGAGCCAGGGGAGATCGCCGAGAAGGGCGCCCTCAGGCCGGGGCAGATGATCCTGGCGGATTTCGCGAAGAAGCGGGTCCTCAAGAACGGCGAGATCAAGACCCTGGCGGCGCGCGCCCAGCCCTACCGGCGGTGGGTAGAAGAGAACCGGATCGCGGTCCGGGGGTTCTACGGGACGGTTTCGCCGGTGAAGCCGGACCGGGAAACCCTCCTCTACCGGCAGAAGCGCTTCGGCTACACCCGGGAGGACATCCACACCCTGATGGCCTTCATGGCCGCCAAGGGGCAGGAGCCGGTCGGGTCCATGGGGGCCGATTCCCCGCTGGCGGTCTTTTCGGAAAAGCCCCAGCTCCTGTACAACTACTTCAAACAGCTTTTCGCCCAGGTGACCAACCCGGCCATCGACCCGGTCCGGGAGGAGCTGGTCATGTCGCTCATGACCTTTATCGGCAACCCGGGGAACATCCTGCAGGAGGTCCCGCAGAACGCCCATTTGATCAAGCTGCAGCACCCGATCCTGGCGAACGAGGACCTCCAGCGCATCCGGGACCTCCAGGTGGGCCGCTTCCAGGCCGCTACCATCCCCATCGGCTTTCCCGCCGGGGGGACCGGAAAAGTCCTCGAGATGGCCCTGGAGGCGCTCTGCGACCGGTGTGCGGAGGCGATCCGGCACGGCACCTCCCTGCTGATCCTGAGCGACCGGGGGCTTTGCGGGGAGGAGGCCCCCATCCCGGCCCTTCTCGCGGCCTCGGCGGTCAACCGCTGCCTGGTCGAAAAGGGGCTGCGGACCGGCGCGGGCCTGATCCTCGAAACGGGCGAGGCGCGCGAGGTCATGCACATGGCGCTGCTCCTCGGCTACGGGGCCACGGCAGTCAATCCATATCTGGCCTTCGAGACCGTGGCGGACCTCTCGCTGAGGGGGCAGCTGGAGGCCCCCGTCGGGGTCTCCGTGGCCCTCGATAATTACATCAAGGCGCTTTGCAAGGGACTGCTCAAGATCATGTCCAAGATGGGGATCGCAGTCCTGCGGAGCTACCGGAGCGCCCAGGTCTTCGAGGCGGTCGGGATCGATGCGGCGGTGGTGGACCGGTATTTCACCGGCACGGCCTCGCGCGTCGGCGGCATCGGCCTGGACGAGATCGCCGAGGAGGCGAACGCGCGCCACCGCGCGGCGCATGAGGCGGACCGGATCGTCCCGATCCTGCCGTCGGGCGGCTTCTACAAACTGAGGCTCGACGGGGAGCGGCATCTTCTCGCGCCGGGGGCCATCACCGCGCTGCAGCGGGCCGTCCGGGAAGACGACCCGGTCCTTTACCGCGAGTACGCCGCCCTCATCAACGAGCAGAACGAGCAGGTCTGCACGCTGCGGGGGATGTTCCGCTTCCGGGAGATGCCGGAGCCTGTGTCTGTGTCCGAAGTGGAGCCGGTGGAGGCGATCATCAGGCGCTTCGTCACCGGGGCGATGTCGTTTGGGTCGATCAGCCGCGAGGCCCACGAGGCGATCGCCGTCGCCATGAACCGGCTCGGGGCCATGAGCAACAGCGGCGAGGGCGGGGAAGACCCGGCTCGCTATCAACCGCTGCCGAACGGCGACAGCCGCTCGAGCGCGGTCAAACAGGTGGCGAGCGGGCGGTTCGGGGTCACCGCCGAGTATCTCGTGAATGCGCGGGAGATCCAGATCAAGGTGGCCCAGGGCGCCAAACCCGGCGAAGGCGGGCAGCTGCCGGGGCACAAGGTGAACGCGGAGATCGCGCGGGTGCGGTATTCGACGCCCGGCGTCACGCTGATCTCGCCGCCGCCCCATCACGACATCTACTCGATCGAGGACCTCTCCCAGCTCATCTTCGACCTCAAGAACGTGAACCCGCGGGCCCGGATCTCCGTCAAACTCGTGAGCGAGATCGGGGTGGGGACCGTCGCCGCGGGCGTAGCCAAGGCCCACGCCGACATGGTGCTCATCAGCGGCTACGACGGCGGGACGGGGGCTTCGCCCCTTTCCTCCATCCGGCATGCCGGCGCGCCCTGGGAGCTCGGACTTGCGGACACTCAACAGACCCTCGTCCTGAACGGCCTGCGCGGTCGGATCCGCGTCCAGACGGACGGCCAGATGAAGACTGGCCGGGACGTCGTGATCGCCGCCCTCCTGGGGGCGGAGGAGTATGGGTTTGCGACCATCGCCCTGGTGGTGATGGGCTGCGTGATGATGCGCAAGTGCCACAACAACACCTGCCCGGTGGGGATCGCCACCCAGGACCCGGACCTGCGCCGGCGCTTCGCAGGCCGCCCCGAGCATCTGACCCGCTACTTCACGTTCCTGGCCGAAGAGGTCCGGGAGTACATGGCCCGGCTCGGGTTCCGCACGATGGACGAGATGATCGGGCGGTCCGATCTCCTCGACATGAACCGCGCCATGGGATTCTGGAAGGCGCGCGGCCTCGATTTTTCACGGATCTTCTACCGCCCGCCCGATGACGGCACGACCGCCTACCGGTGCGTCGAGACCCAGAAGCACCCGATCGAGGACGTCCTCGACCGCAGGCTGATTGCGGAGTGCGCGCCGGCCCTGGAGCACGGCCGACCGGTGGCGCTGAACCTCCCCATCCGGAACGTCGATCGGAGCGCGGGGGCGATGCTCTCGGGCGAGATCGCGCGGCGGTACGGGAATGCGGGCCTTCCGGAGGACACCATCCGCTGCCGCTTCACGGGCGCGGCCGGTCAGAGCTTCGGCGCCTTCGGGGCGCGGGGCCTGACCCTGATCCTCGAGGGGGAGGCGAACGACTATCTGGGCAAGGGGCTCTCCGGGGGGCGGATCATCGTCAAACCCTATCCGGGTGCGGGCTTCGACCCCTCGCGCAACATCGTCGCCGGGAACGTCATCCTCTACGGGGCCACCGGGGGCGAGGTCTTCATACACGGCCGGGCCGGGGAGCGCTTCGCCATCCGCAACAGCGGCGCCCTGGCGGTGGTCGAGGGGGTGGGGGACCATGGCTGCGAATACATGACCGGCGGCCGCGTGGTGGTCCTGGGGGAGACCGGCATCAACTTCGCGGCGGGCATGAGCGGCGGGATCGCTTATGTCTACGATCCGGAGCGCCGCTTCGACCACCGCTGCAATCTCGACATGGTGGACCTTGAACTGGTGGTCGAACCGGAGGACGTCCGGGAGCTGAAGCGGCTGATCGAAAGGCACGCCGAGGCCACCGGGAGCGCCAGGGCGGCCGCCATCCTGGAGGATTGGGAGGCGTGCCTGCCCTTCTTCGTCAAGGTCTTCCCCATGGAGTACCGCCGGGTGCTCGGGAAGATGACCAAAGAGGACGAGGCGACCGAGCGCGAGGAGGTGCAACATGGGTAAGACAACGGGTTTTCTGGAATATCCGCGCCGGGAGCCGGGCTATCGGCCGGTGGCGGAGCGGTTGAGGGACTACCGGGCGGTCGAGCAGCAGCTCTCTCACGTAGAGGTGCAGCGCCAGGCCGCGCGCTGCATGGACTGCGGCACCCCCTTCTGCCATGCCTTCGGGTGCCCGCTCGGCAACATCGTCCCCGAGTGGAACGATTGGGTCTACCGGGGGCTGTACCACGAGGCGCTCGAGATCCTTCTCGCGACGAACAATTTCCCGGAGTTCACGGGCCGCGTGTGTCCGGCGCCCTGCGAGGCCGCCTGCGTGGCCGGGATCGGCGGGGATCCGGTCGCCATCCGTCACATCGAACTCACGGTGATCGAAAAGGGCTTCGAGGCCGACTGGATCCATCCGCTGCATCCCCCCGTCCGCCGCCGGGAGCGCGTGGCGGTCATCGGCGCCGGGCCGGCGGGTCTGGCGGTCGCCGACACCCTCAACCAGAGCGGCTACCCGGTTACGGTGTTCGACAGCGCCCGGCGGCCGGGCGGTCTTCTGCGCTATGGCATCCCGGATTTCAAGCTCGAGAAGTGGGTCGTCGACCGGCGCATCGCGCTGATGGAAAAGGAAGGGGTCGTCTTCGAGCCCGGCGTCCGGGTCGGCGAGGATCTGTCCTACCACTACCTGCGGGACCGGTACGACGCCGTCTGCCTCGCCTGCGGGGCCCGCGCCCCCAGGGATCTGAAGGTGCCCGGGCGCGATTTGAAGGGGATCCATTTCGCGATGGACTATCTGACGGAGCAGAACCGGCGCGTCTCGGGCGAGCTTTCGCCGTCCTCGGCCGGCATCCGCGCCGAGGGGAAGCGCGTGGTGGTGATCGGTGGGGGGGACACGGGCTCGGATTGCGTCGGCACCGCCCTCCGCCAGGGGGCCCGGAGCGTGCTGCAGTTCGAGATCCTGCCCAAACCCCCGCGGGAGCGCCCGGCATCCACCCCCTGGCCCCTGTGGCCCAATATTCTGCGCGAGAGCCATGCCCACAAGGAGGGCTGCGAGCGGCGCTGGTCGGTGACGACCCGGGCCTTCACGGGGCGGGACGGGGTGCTGACCGGCCTGCAGTGCGCGGAGGTCGTCTGGGAGAGCGTGGAGGAGGGCCGCCCGCCCGTTCCCCGGGAGGTTCCCGGTACGGCCTTCGAGGTCGAGGCGGACCTCGTCTTTCTGGCCATGGGGTTTCTCGGCCCCAGGGAGAACCGCATGCTGGAGGAACTGGGCGTTGCGCGCGATGCCCGGGGAAATGTCTGCGCGGATGCGCACCACATGACCTCGGTCGACGGCCTGTTCGTGGCGGGGGACATGCGCCAGGGGCAGTCCCTGGTGGTGCGGGCGATCGCCGACGGCCGGAGGGCCGCAGAGGGGATCATGGCCTACTTGAAGCGGTGCGGGTGTTGAGCCCCATCTTCATGGTCCGGCGCGGAACGGCTTCAGATACCAGTCGAGCGGGTTGAGGAGCGTGAAGCCCAGGGCCTCTAGCCGCCGCTTGATGCGGATGGTGTTGTTGGTGAAGAGATAGGGGAAAAAGGCTCGTTTGTCGCGCTCCCAATCCCGCGCCACCAGGACGCTGCCGAGGCGGATGCCCTCTTCGGTGACGGCGTCCACGATCCGCTTCATCTGACCGGGGTGTTCGTCGGCCAGAACGCACAGGAGCGTCCCGGGCTCGTTGAGCCCCAGGACCTCCTCGAAGGCCCGCAGCATGTCTCTGAGGGAGATGATCCCGATGACCCTGCGGTGTTCGTCGACGACCGGCAGGGTGCCCACATGGGCCCTCAGGATCAGGATCAGCGCGTCCTGGAGAGTGTGCACGGGGGCGACGGTCACAGGGTCCCTGGTCATCAGATCCTTCACCTGGACCGCTGCCATCCGCTCGTGTTCCCTCCGGGCCTCCTCCGGCGTCAGGAGCCCCGACGGGAGGGCGCTCCGAAGGTCGCGGTCGGTCACGATGCCGAGCAGGACCCCGTCCTCCCCCACCACGGGAAGCGAGGGGATCCCGTGCGTCTTCATGGCTTCCCGGGCCTCGAGCAGGCCGGCCTCCGGGCCGATGGTAACGACCTTGCGGGTCATGGACCGTTCGATGAACATGCGTTCTCCCTTCTCCTCGCGGGGTTGGACGCCCCGGCCATATCCCCGTGGATCCCTCCCGGCCCCCCGAAAGGGACGCCGCTGCCGCGACGGGGCGTCCGTCAAGCCCAAGTCCGTCGTTCCGCTTCGGGGATGCCGTCCCGAACATTCAATCATTCAGGGGACCGCCGAATCTGACCTGGGGCTCGCCTCTGCGTTTGGAATCCCTGAAAACACTGGAAACACTTCTGGTCCCGTGAAGAAACGGCTGATTCAAATTCGATGCATTCCTGCCTTTGGCGCCTGCACGTTTCCGGAGGCGCCTCAGCCGCCTGGCCGGTCAAGCCCGAGGAGGATCCCGAGGTGATTGCGGGTCAGCTCCGGCAGACGCTCCAGGCAATACCCGCCCTCGAGGACCGAGACCAGCCTCCCGCCGGCGTGCCGTTCGGCCAGGTCCGTGATTTTTTCCATCACCCATGAAAATCCTGCGGTCGACAGCTGGATGTTGGACATGTCGTCCTCCGCATGGGCGTCGAAGCCGGTGGACACCAGGATGAACTCCGGCTCGAACTGGTCGAAGGCCGGGATGAGATCCTTTTCGAAGGCGTGCCGGTAGGCGGCATCCCCTTCTCCGGGGAGGATCGGCGAGTTCAGGGTGAAGCCCAGGCCCGGTCCGGTCCCCCTCTCGAACTCGCGGCCCGTGCCGGGATAAGCGAAGGTCGGGTGTTCGTGGATGGAGTAGAAGAAGACGCCGGGGTCCTTCTCGAAGATGTGCTGCGTCCCGTTGCCGTGGTGGACGTCGAAATCGACGATGCCGATCCGCTGGAGGCCCCACGCCGTCTGGAGATATCGGGCGGCGATGGCGATATTGTTCAGGAAGCAGAAGCCCATCGCCCGGTCTTCCTCGGCGTGATGGCCCGGTGGCCGGATCGCGCAGAAGGCGTTGTCGACCTCCCTTTCCATGACCATCCGCACGGCCTCGAGCACCCCGCCGACGGCAAGCATGGCGGTGGCGAAGGTCTCCTCGCAGATCTGGTTGTCGGGGTGGTCCATCTCTGAGCGCCCCATCAGGCAGATTTCCTCGAAGCGGCGGATGTGGGCGATGCTGTGGACGGCCTCCACCCGCTGCGGATCGGCGGCGACGGCGGCGATCGGCACGAGCCGCCCGAGCAGTCCGTTTTGCCTCGCCGCCCTGTGGATCACCTCCAGACGCTCCGGTGCCTCCGGGTGGAAAGGGCCCGTGCGGTGGAGCAGAAAGCGCTCGTCATAGAGGAAACCCGTTTTTTTCATAGCCTGTCGGGGGGTGGCTCCCCGGTTTCCGATGGTTTGTTTCAGCCGGGCCTCCCCGCCCTCAGCCGGGATTTTTGGGGTGAGGCCCGTACCCGATGGCCACGAGGGAGTCCCGGATCTCGTCCAGGATGACGGGGTCGTCGATGGTCGAGGGCACCGCGACCGCCCCCCCGTCGGCGAGCTTGCGCATCGTGCCCCGCAGGATCTTTCCGGACCGGGTCTTCGGAAGGCGTTTGACCACCACCGCCTTCTTGAACGAGGCTACTGCGCCGATCTCTTCGCGGACCATCCGGACGACCTCGGCGATGATCTCCTCGTGCGGGCGGTCGACCCCGCTCTTCAGGACGATCATGCCGACCGGAACCTGCCCCTTCAGGTCGTCGGCGGCGCCCACCACGGCGCACTCCGCCACATCCGGGTGCCTCGAGAGGACCTCCTCCATGCCGCCGGTGGAAAGCCGGTGCCCCGCCACGTTCAGCACATCGTCCACCCGCCCCATGACGAAGACATACCCGTCCTCGTCCATGTAGCCTCCGTCGCCGGTCAGATAGTAGCCCGGGTAGGGCTTCATGTAGGAGTTCAGGAAGCGTTCGTCATCCTTCCAGAGGGTCGGCAGGTTGCTCGGGGGAAGAGGCAGTTTCACGACGATCATCCCGTTTTCGTTGGGTCCGAGTTCCTTGGCCGTCGCGGGGTCCAGGATCTTCAGGTTGTAGCCGGGCATCGGCATGGTCGCCGACCCGGGCTTGATGGGAAAGGTCTCGAGCCCCAGGAAGTTGCCTGCGATCGCCCAGCCGGTCTCGGTCTGCCACCAGTGGTCGATGACGGGCCGCTGCAGCAGCCGGCTCGCCCAATGGTAGGTGTCGGGGTCGGTCCGCTCCCCGGCCAGGAAAAGGGCCTCGAACCGGCTGAGGTTGTAGGGTTTGAGGAAGGCCCCCTGGGCGTCTTCGCGCTTGATGGCGCGGATGGCGGTGGGGGCCGTAAAAAGCGCCTTGACCCCATGTTCGGAGATCACGCGCCAGAAGGCGCCGGGGTCCGGCGTCCCGACCGGTTTCCCTTCGTAGACGATGGTGGTGGCCCCCATGAAAAGAGGCGCATAGACGATGTAGGAGTGGCCGACGACCCACCCGACGTCGGAGGCGGCCCAGTAGACATCGCCGGGGCCGATGTTGTAGATGTGCTTCATGCTCCAGGCGAGCGCGACGGCATGCCCGCCGTTGTCACGGACGACCCCCTTCGGACGTCCGGTGGTCCCGGAGGTGTAAAGGATATACAGGGGGTCCGTCGCTTCGACGGAGACGCACCCGGCGGGGGCGGCGTGCGCCTCCAGGTCCTCCCAGTCGTGGTCGCGGCCGGGGACGAGGGGGGCCTCGACCATCGGGCGCTGGAGGATGACGCAGTGTTCGGGCTTGTGGACCGCGATCCGGATCGCCTCGTCGAGGAGGGGCTTGTACGGGATCACCCGCTTCACCTCGATGCCACAGGAGGCGGAAAGGATCGCCTTGGGCCGGGCGTCGTCGATGCGGACAGCCAGTTCCCGTGCGGCGAACCCGCCGAAGACGACCGAATGGATGGCGCCCAGCCGCGCGCAGGCCAGCATGGAGAGGACCGCTTCGGGGATCATGGGCATGTAGACGATGACCGTATCCCCCTTTTCCACCCCGAGGCCCTTCAGGAACCCGGCGATGCGGGCGACCCTGTCGAGGAGTTCCTGGTAGGTCGCCACCGAAGTGGTGCCGGTCACCGGGCTGTCATAAATGATCGCCGGCTGGCTCCCCCTTCCTTCCTGGACGTGCCGGTCGACGGCGTTGAAGCAGGTGTTGAGGCGCCCTCCCTTGAACCATTGACAGAACGGCAGCCGCGAGTCGTCCAGGACCGTGTCCCATCTCCGGTCCCAGATGATCGCTTCGGCGGCCTTTCCCCAGAAGGACGCAGGCCTTTCGATCGATTCCGTGTACGCTTCCCGATAATTCATAATCCCTCCGTTTGAAATCGTTTGGTTGCGCATGCGTTCTATCCGGGGGGCAAGAAACGCGTTCTCCATCTGCAGTTAATCCTTTCCTTTCCTTTCCTTTCTGTCCTTCAACGGCTCAGCGCCGTTCCTTCGGGGCGGGTCCCGGTCCGGCCCGTTGCATCGTCCATTGGCACACTGGCTTGTGTCCGGGCCTGCAGATCGTCTCCACCCGGCCGTCTGATTTTCTGGGTATGCGCCAAAAAAACCGCATTTCCCGATGGAGGGTTTGCGTGTGCCGGACCATCGTTGCCGGGTCCGAAGGGTGTTTCAATGGACGCTATTTCAGCCGCTTCGAGATGACCTTGAAAGGTTCGGTGCCCGCCTTGACGAGGAGTTTGAAGAGAACGGTTTCGGTGGCGGTGATGACGGCCCCGGCATCGCGCATCTCCGCAATCCCCATCCTGAAATTTCCCTTGGTGCGGGAGCAGACGGCGTCCTGCACGACCTGGACGATGTATCCGGCACGCATCAGGCCGAGGGCGGTCTGGAGGATGCAGATGTGCGTTTCCATGCCCGCCAGAAGAAGCGCAGGCCTGCCCGCCGCCGCCACCTTTTCGATGAACCCGATCTCCCGGCAGCAGTCGAAGGCGGTTTTTTCGAACGGTTCATAAACGGTCAGAGCGCTCCGGATCTCCTTCAGGGTGGGGCCCAGGCCTCTGGGATACTGCTCGGTCACGAGGACGGGGAGGTGGAGCACTCGGGCGGCCTCCAGCAGGTGCAGGCAGTTGCCGATGACCATCTCTTTCACCTTCTCCTCCATGGCGGCGGCGAGTCTCTCCTGGAGGTCGATCAGGACAAGCAGGACCTGTTCTTTTCCAAGAAGGAATCTGTCACCCATAAGGCCTCCCAACGGATTGAAAACGGTGGATGTTCAAGCGCGGCGGGTCTGGAGGCGATAGCTCCACCACCCGCCGCTTCAGTTGCGAGACACGGTCATGGGGGAGAGCCGGTTAGAGCCGCTCCTTCACCAGGTTGTCGACGACCGACGGGTCGGCCAGGGTGGAGGTGTCTCCGAGTTCATCCAGCTGCCCCTGGGCGATCTTGCGCAGGATGCGGCGCATGATCTTGCCGCTGCGCGTCTTGGGGAGCCCGGGTGCGAATTGCAGCTTGTCCGGGGATGCGATGGGGCCGATCACCTTGCGGACATGCTGGATGAGGGTCTTCTTGAGTTCGTCGCTCGGCTGGAAGCCCTCCTTCAAGGTCACGAAGACGTAGATCCCCTCGCCCTTGACGTCGTGGGGAAAGCCCACCACGGCGGATTCGGCCACCGCTTCGTGGCTGACGAGGGCCGACTCCACCTCCGCGGTTCCAAGGCGGTGTCCTGAGATGTTGATGACGTCATCGATCCGCCCCATGAGCCAGTAATCCCCGTCCTCGTCCACCCGCGCGCCGTCGCCGGTCAGATAGACGCCCGGGAGCCGCGAAAAGTAGACCTCCTTGATCCGCTTGTTTTCCGGGTCGCCGTAGGTCCCTCGGAGCATCCCGGGCCAGGGCTTTTCGATGATCAAATAGCCGCCTTCATTCTTCCCGGCCGGGGTTCCGTCCTCCTTCACAACCTTTGGAAATACACCCGGGAAGGGGCGGCAGGCCGAGCCGGGCTTGAGGGTCATGGCACCGGGAAGGGGCGTGATCAGGATGCCTCCCGTCTCCGTCTGCCACCAGGTGTCGACGATCGGAAGCCGGCCTTTCCCTACGTGCTCATAATACCACATCCAGGCCTCGGGGTTGATGGGTTCCCCGACGGTTCCCAGCAGACGCAAGGACGAGAGATCGTGGCGGGTGACCCAGGAGGTCCCTTCGCGCATGAGGGCCCGGATGGCGGTGGGGGCGGTGTAGATGATGTTGGCCTGGTGTTTGTCGACGATCTCCCAGAACCGGCCGGCGTTCGGGTAGGTCGGGATCCCTTCGAACATCAGGCTGGTCGCGCCCGCCGCGAGCGGCCCGTAGACGATGTAGCTGTGCCCGGTCACCCAGCCGATGTCCGCCGTGCAAAAGTGGATATGTTCGTCATGGTAGTCGAAGATCCACTTGAAGGTCAACGTGGTGTAGAGGAGATAGCCGCCGGTGGTGTGGAGAACGCCCTTCGGTTTGCCGGTCGAGCCCGAGGTGTAAAGGATGAATAGGGGGTCTTCCGCATCCATCACCTCGGGTTCGCAGACGTTGCCCACCTCGGGGGAGGCCATCTCGTCGTGCCACCAGACATCCCGCTTGGGGTCCATGGCCGCATCCCCGGCCCGGTGGACGACGATCATCCGATTGACGAACGGGCACGCCTTGACGGCTTCGTCGGCGTTGGCCTTGAGCGGGACGAGCCGGCCGCCGCGGACGCCGTTGTCGGCGGTGACCACCATGCTCGACTGGCAGTCCAGGATCCGGTCCTGGAGGGACTGCGGGCTGAACCCGCCGAAGACGATGCTGTGGATCGCCCCGATCCGCGCGCATCCCAGCATGGCGATGACGAGCTCCGGGATCATGGGGAGATAGATCGTGACGCGATCACCCTTCTTGATCCCGTTCTTTTTGAGCACGTTCGCGAAGCGGTTCACTTCGTAGGCGAGCTGCTGGTAGGTGTAGGTCCGGTAGCTGCCGTCGTCCGCCTCCCAGATGATGGCCGCCTTGTTGCGGGTGGCCCCTCCGAGGTGGCGGTCGAGGCAGTTGTAGGAGGCGTTCAATTTGCCGTTCACGAAGAATTTGATAGAGGGTTTGTGAAAATCCCAATCCCAGACCTTGTCCCACTTCCGGTACCAGTTCAGATGCGTTTCGGCCATTTCGCCCCAGAACCCCTCCGGGTCTTCGGCCGAGCGCTTGTACAGCGCCTCGTATTCCGCCATGCTGCGGATATGCGCCGTCCTGCTGAATGCCTCCGGCGGCGGGAAGGTCCGCTCTTCCGACATCAACACCTTGATGCTTTCATCGACCATCGGGTTAGCCTCCTGTTCGTAATGGGGGTGTCGAGGGCCCGGACAGCCCTTCACGGTCTTCCGGTGCCTAAGGCTGGTCCGGGTGCACCGAATAAGGATGAAATAGGGAGAACTCGCATGTGAGTCAAGATCTGTGCCAAAAGGTTCGATCGAGCCTTGGGTCTGCGCCCGGATGTTCTTTTGATGAGGCACATGCAATGATCTTGCCTGCGAGCGGTGAGGCCGCCTCGAAGCCCTCCGCTCGAGGGAGCATTCGCGCCTGAGTTTACGGACAACAAAGGTTGATATCCCGAGGGAGTTTTCGAGCCGGAAATGACGATTTTCAGCCGAGATCAAGGAAATCGAGCGTTCGCGCGGAGGCGACCTTCAAGGCCGCCGCACAAGCGAATGTGCAGATTGACGCCGAGATCGGGTGAAAAGACCATTTCCGGCCGGAAACTCAAACTCAGATGGTTCTCGGGTAGCGCAGACTCTCCACCATCCGCTGCACCTCCTGCGGGGGCTCTTTTGTGATCTTGGAGACCACGAACATGACGATGAAGTTGATGAGCATGCCGATGGTGCCGATCCCTTCGGGGGAGATGCCCCAGAGCCAGTGGGCGGCGTTGTTGAGTTCAGGGTTGATGAATTTGAAATAGATGATGTAGATCGCCGTGAAGAGGATTCCGCAGATCATGCCGGCGATGGCGCCTTCTTTGGTGGCCCGCTTCCAGAAGATCCCCATGATGATGAGGGGGAAGAAGGAGGAGGCCGCCAGGCCGAAGGCGAAGGCGACCACCTGCGCCACGAACCCCGGCGGGTGGATGCCGAAGTAGCCTGCGACGAGGACCGCCAGCCCCGCGCCGATCCGGGCGTAGACCAGCTCCATTTTTTCGGAGGTCGAGGGGGCGAGGATGCTCTTGATCAGGTCGTGCGAAAGGGCTGCGGCGATGACGAGCAGGAGTCCGGCGGCGGTCGAGAGGGCCGCCGCCAGGCCTCCGGCGGCGACCAGGGCCACCACCCAGTTCGGGAGCCTGGCGATCTCCGGGTTGGCGAGGACCATGATGTCCTGGTCCACGTAGAGTTCATTGCGGCTTGTCTCGATGGGCGTTTGCGGGGTCGAGACCACCTGCTCACCGTATGGGCCGATCTCCATCTGCCCGTCGGGGGTCTTGGCAAAGGCGATCTTCCCGGCAAACGCATTCCCCGGGGCGTACTGGATCTTGCCGTCGCCGTTCTTGTCCTTCCAAGCGATCAGCCCGGTCTTGGACCAGTTCTTGATCCATTGGGGGGCCTGCTCATAGGCTTTGTTGTTGACGCTCAGAAGCAGGTTGAAGCGGGCGAAGGAGGCGACTGCCGGAGCGGTGGTGTACAGGAGGGCGATGAAAAAGAGGGCCCAGCCGGCCGAGGCCCGCGCGCCGCGGATGGTCGGCGTGGTGAAGAAGCGGATGATGATGTGGGGAAGCCCCGCGGTGCCCACCATCAGGGCGAAGGTGATCATGAAGACGTCGATCGTGCTCTTGGCGCCGGCGCCGGTGTAGGCCTTGAAGCCGAGGTCCTGCTGCAGCAGATCGAGCTTGTCCAGCAGGTAGCCGCCGGTCGTTCCCAGCAGTTGCTGCCCTCCTTCACTGAGCGAGCTTCCGAAGCCGAGCTGCGGGATCGGGTTGCCGGTCAGCATGATGGAGATGAAGATCGCCGGCAGCATGTAGGCGACAATCAGCACGCAGTACTGGGCGACCTGGGTGTAGGTGATGCCCTTCATCCCGCCGAGGACGGCGTAGAAGAAGACGATCGCCATGCCGATGATGACCCCCGTGTTGATGCTGACCTCCAGGAAGCGCGAAAAGACGATGCCGACGCCGCGCATCTGGCCCGCCACGTAAGTGAACGAGACGAAGATCGCGCAGAGGACCGCCACCACGCGGGCGGCGTTGGAATAGTAGCGCTCGCCCACGAACATGGGGACGGTGAACTTCCCGTACTTGCGGAGGTAGGGGGCGAGGAGCATGGCCAGGAGCACGTAGCCGCCCGTCCAGCCCATCAGGTACATGGCGCCGTCGCGCCCCATGAAGGAGATCAGACCGGCCATGGAGATGAACGAGGCCGCGGACATCCAGTCCGCCCCGGTCGCCATGCCGTTGAGGACCGGCGGTACACGCCGCTCGGCCACGTAAAAGTCTCCGGTCGTTTTGGCTTTGGCCCATATGGCGATGCTGATGTACAAGGAAAAGGACAACCCGACAATGATCCAGGTCCATGCTAAGATACCCATAGCTCTATCCTTTCATCTTTGGGGTTGGCGGGAGCCGACGGGATGGGACGGCTACTTTTCTTCGACGTCGAACCGCTTGTCGAGGTTGTTCATCAGCTTCACGTAGACGAAGATCAGGATGACGAAAACCACCTCGGATCCCTGGTTGGCAAACCAGAAACCCAGCCTGAACCCGCCGAAATAAATGTGGCTGAGCGCATCGGCGAGCAGGATGCCGCAGACATAGGAAACCAGAAACCAGATGGACAGCAGGATGACGACATAAGTCAGGTTCATCCGCCAGTACGCCGCAAAATTCTGCTTCGTTTCCATAACTCCTCCTCTTTTCCTGTGGGTTGTTCGGACGTTTACGAACCCGGCGCAGCCGCGGGCCTCAGGCGTCCTTCCGCTCCTTCTCTTGTTTGATCACCTCCTTTGTCATCCTCATGTCATCGCCTGCCAAAGCAGGAACCAATTCCTCGCACCGGCCCTTTCAGGACGCTCAGATCACCATCCCGGGCTGGTTGAGTTTCCGTGAAGGGTTACCGACCCGCAGGAGATCCGCGAGCGTCCGGATGCCCTGGCGTGCCAGCCGCGGCAGCAGCCGCTGAAACACCTGGGCGGTCATGAAGGCATCCATCAGGGCGTTGTGGGCACCCTGCACGGGGATGCCCAGGTCCTTGGCGATCTCATAGAGCTGATAGTTTTTCGGGGTGAAGCTCTCGTCCCCCTGGTTCGGGGTGTTCCAGCGGATCCAGTCCACGAGGGTCAGCGTGTCGAGCACCGGGTTGGTCAGCGATGCGCCCGAAATGCGTTTGAGTTCACGGTTGATGAAGTGGAGGTCGATGCTGATGTAATGGCCCACCAGGACGGCGTCTTCGCAGAATGCCAGAAATTCGGAGATGATGTCGTCGATGAGCGGTTTTTCGACCACTTCGGACGGCGTGATCTCGTGGATGACGATCGCATCGTGCTTCATCTCGCTGCCCGGTCTGACCAGACGATAGAAGGTCCGCCCCATCTCGATCCGTCCTTCGGCCATCTTGAGGGCGCCGATGGACAGGATGGAATCCCGCTTCCGGTCGAGGCCCGTCAACTCCGTGTCCAGGATGACATAGGAGGCCTCCGGGGCCGGAAGATCCGATCTGTCCCCTGCGCCGGTTGCGGGCTCGCTGCGGGTCTTTCTCCTGAAAAGGTTGATCAAAACAAACCCCTTCCGCTCTTCAGATCTTTATCGGTTCGTGCCTTTCCTGGACGAGAAACTGGAGTTTGGCGATGAAGGTGAAGATGGCGCGCAGGGCCTGCTTCTCGAGCCGGTTGAGACGGTCCGGATCGAGAAAGGAGGACGCCGTGCCCGCGCCCGCAGAATATTGTTCGTGCTGGGTCCGAAGCCAGAGGCCGCTCATGATCTCGAAGGCATACTCCAGTTCCTGGCAGTGCGGCCGCAGGTGCTGAGAGCGCTCCCTGAGGGCGCCGAGCCTTTCGCAGGTCGAGGTCTCCCGGATCCCCTCCTCCAGGGCGTACAGGCGGACCATGTCGACGAGCGGTTTCAACCCCTTCTGCTTCAAATCGAAACATCCCTTGTGTTCGCCTTCCTTTTCGAGAATGAACCGCTTGAAGGCGCTGACGGGAGGGGAGGTCTTGACGATCGTGAGGCCCATGACGTTCAGAAAGACGCCGTGTCGGGCGATGCGGTCGAAAACCGCGCTTCTCAGGTCTTCGGCCAGGGTTTCGTCGCCGAAGCGCGCGCGGAAGTCGAGGACCGGCAGGGATGCCTCGATGGATCCGCGGTCCGCCCGCTTGATCCATTCGAAAAAGCGGTTTTTCCAGGCGGTGGAAGAATGGAAGGGGCAGGCCTCATGGCCGGATGCGCCGCCCCCCCCGGCGGGGAAGCCCAGCCGTTCCAGGGCGCGTACAATGGCGTCCGAAAGCTCGCCGAAATAGCGGGCCGCGGGCTCCGCGGTCTCCGGGGAGGGAGGGTCTGCGAAGAGGAGGGCATTGCGCTGGGGGAGCATAAAGATCTGCTCCTTACGGCCTGCGCAGCCGAAGGACAGGAAGCAATAGGGCAGAGGGGCGCGTCCCAGCCGGCGTTCCTCCAGGCTCACCACCTGCCGGATCAGCCGGTCGTACACCTCGTTCAGGATCCTGAGGATGTGATTGGTCTTGACCCCCTCCTGGAGGAAGGCGCCGACCATGGACTGGATCCTTGCGGCGGGGTCCACCAGGCCGTCGATGGAAGGCTGGCTTTCGAGTTCCTGCACGATGGCGATCGGCGATGTCCCCTGAAGCCGCAGGAGGTCCTGGGCGGTCACGATGCCTTTGAGCCGGCCGCCCTCGACCACCAGGAGGTGGCGGATGTTGTAGTGCAGCATCTTGAAGAGGGCCTCGATGCAGTGTTCGGCCGCCTCGGCCTTGACCAGGGAGACGCTCTGGATGCGCCGGGCGGGTTGGGATACATCCCGGTTCCGGGAGACCACGCGGTCCCGGAAGTCTTTGTTGGTGACGATCCCCGCCGGCAGACCGAGCGCGTTCAAAAGGACGAGGGAGCCGATCCGGCGGGCCATCATGATCTCGGCGGCCTCGCGGATGGAGATTTCCTCGGAGGCGGTGACCAGGTCGCGTTTGACCAGTTCTCCGACCGGCGTCGTGAAAAGGAGCCTTTCGCCTCCCCCGTAGAGGAGTTTCTTCTTCCCGATCTCCCGGTGGGGTTTGTGGACATAACGGTTGTAGAAATCCGAGAAGAACTGCTGGGCGAAGGCCGGCTGGCTCTTGAGAAGATTCAGGGTGGTCGCCCGATCGAGCACGAAAAAGGTCGTGTCTTCAAGGGTGACGGCCTCTCCGCGGGGCCGTCCGCCGGTCAGCAGGGAGAGAAAGCCGAGGATCTCACCGGTGCCCCGGTAGTCGATCAGGGCGTCGTCGTTGCGGCCGAAAGGGAGCGTGATCTTGACCGCCCCTTCTTTGATGATCCGGAGGCGGTCGACGGGCGGCCCGGCAGGTTCATGGATGACGCTGCCCCCGCGGTGGGTTTCCACCTCCAGGCGGTCGGCCAGATCCTGCAGGACCCCGGGCTCCAGATCCTGAAAGAGCGGTGAGCGTGTCAAAAAACGGATGATGTTTTCCCGGTCCATGATGGATTGGTTAAGCAACTCCTGTGCCGGGGGAGCGAGTTTGGCGCCCTTGAATTGTAATGAATCGATATCGTTGATCAATTTATTGAAAGAGGGCGCGCTCGGACCCGCGGTGCGGCCTCTCCGGATCCGGGGAAGAGGCCTGTCGTGCTACATAAGGTAACAGGATGCCTGGATGCGGGGCGCCACCGGGAGATCCGGGCAGGCATCGACCTCCGGCGACATGCGGGGACGGAGGGTGGAACCGGCTCCCGCGCATGGGTCCGCCGGCGAAAAAGACCTGCCTCCTGGAGAAATCGCGGCCGGTCGGGCGATACCTGAAAGCGCGTTACTTTTGGTAGCAAATGAGACGGTGAATGAGGAAAAAAGGTAACCGGCGGGGAGGGGGACGGGTCGTGACCGGGGCCTGGTTGACAAGATCGGCATGGGGGTGTAAAAGCCGGCTATTCATCCGAAAGCCGTCTGGAGGCGGGAGCCGCTCATGAAAAGATACCGTGAAATCACTGCCGCGAAAGAGGTCCTCGGTCTGCCGGAAAGGGCGACCCTGAAGCAGATCAAGACCCACTACCGCATGCTCCTCGAAAAATGGCATCCCGACCGCTCGGCGGACGATGCCGACGCCCGTCATGAGATGACCCGCCGGATCATCGAGGCCTACCGGAAGATCATGGATTACTGCAACCATTATCAATATTCCTTCGAAGCAGACGATATCAGGAAAAATCTCTCTCCCGAAGACTGGCTCATCGAGCGCTTCGGAGACCCCCTCTGGGGCGATGGTCCGAACAAGGACTAGCGAGTTAGATTCCAGCGCTTGCGCTTTTCCCAGAGGGCCTTGCGGGTGATGCCCAGGCGGTCGGCCAGCTGCTGTTCGGTCAGGGTGGCCTGGTAACGGCGGATGAAGGCCTTGGTATAGCCCTCGATGGAAAGGCCCTCCTCCAAAGACTGGCCGGCGAACGTCCCTCCGGTCTTCAGGCCTTCGGGGAGGTGTCCGGGGCGGATCAATGTGCCGTCGGTGATCAAGACGGCCCGTTCGATGATGTTCTGGAGTTCGCGCACGTTCCCGGGCCAGGGGTACTCCCTCAGGAGGCGGGCGGCGGCCGGGTCCAGGTCGCGGACCCGCTTCCCGAGTTCCTGGGCGAATTTGGCGATGAACTGAGCCGCCAGAATGGGGATGTCCTCCTTCCGCTCCCTGAGGGGCGGAAGGTGCAGGGTGACGACGTTCAGACGGTAAAAGAGATCCTCACGCAGCGTTCCTTCCCGCACGGCCTGGATCACATCCCGGTTGGTGGCGGCGATGAACCGGAGATCGACCTTGCGGCTCTGGGTAGAGCCGAGCGGCCGGATCTCGTGGTCGTCGATCACGCGCAGGAGCTTCGCCTGGAGGTGCGGGCTCAGGTCGGCGATCTCGTCCAGGAAGACGGTCCCCTCATCGGCCTCTTCGAAGAGCCCGCGCTTGGTCTGGGTCGCCCCCGTAAAGGCCCCTTTCACATAGCCGAACAGCTCCGATTCCAGCAGATGATCGGGGATGGCGCTGCAGTTGATGGGGATGAAGGGTTTGCTCCGCCGCGGGCTGTTGTGATGGATGGCGCGGGTGAAAAGCTCCTTGCCCGTCCCGGTTTCCCCCAGGACCAGAATGTTGCTGCGTGAATCGGCGACCCGTTTGACCTGTTCGATCAAGCCCTGGATCGCGGTGCTCGCGCCGAGGATGTTCTGAAAATCGTGCCGTTCTTCGAGTTGTTTGCGGAGCAGCGCATTCTCTGACTGGAGCGACCGCTGATGGAGCGCCATCCGGACCAGGCGTTTGATCTCCTCGTGGATCACCGGCTTCAGGATATAGTCGTGGGCGCCAGCCCTCAACGCGCCGACCGCCGTTTCGATCGAGGCGTAGGCCGTCATGACGATCACGATCTGCTCAGGGCAGCGTTTCCTGACCGCCTCGAGGAACTCGATGCCGTCCATGCCCGGCAGGAGGATGTCGCAGAGGATCAGATCGTGCCCCCCCGCCTCGTAGAGAAGCAGGCCCGCCTCGGCGTTGCCGGCGGTCGAGACGTCGTACCCGTCGCGCTCGAACACCCGCCGCAACGACTCGCACAGAGCCGCCTCGTCTTCGACGATGAGAATACGCTCGGACATCAGGCCGTCCCCGGATCGAAACGCTCCCGCGCGAGTTGCTGCAGGGACTCGATCAGACGGAAGGCCTCCCGCAAGGTCTTCTTCTCGAGGCTGCTCATGTCCGCGGGCTGCAGCAAGGAGTCCGGGGCGAGCCCCAACCGGATCTGTTCATACTGGTGATGGGTGAGGGTCAGCATCAGGTACTCGAAGGTGTGAAGCAGCTCCCGTTCCATCGGTGCAAAAGCCGGGTCCTTGATGCGCAGGGCCTTGATCCTTCCGAGGGTGGCGGTTTCCGGAAGACCGATCGAGAGCGCGAACAGCCGGACGAGGTCGACGATCGGGAGGATTCCGCGCCGCTTCAGATCGATCTCCGTCCTCTGTTCTCCGTTTTTTTCGAAGATCGCATTGCCGACGAAGCCGGCCGGGGGAGGGGTCCTGACGGCCAGCCGCCCAAGCGCACTCAGAAACGCGCCGCCTTCCTCCACGATCCAGGGCGTGATGTGGCTTCGGATCCCCTGAAACAGCATGGACTTGCCGAAAAGCGGCCGGGCGTCGAAAAAATTGAGCGCATTCGCCAAGTCCCCCTCGGAAGGCTCCGCAATCCATTGGGTGAAGACCGCCTTCCAGGTCCGGATCGGCTGGCACCAGCGGGGGTTGGCCGCCATGAGTCCCTGGGGGCAGGCCGGAATCCCGAGGGAGCCGAGGTTCTCTTTGACCCGGTTGCTGAAGACGGAGAAATAGCCCGCTGCGTCGATCTCCTCGCCGGGGGTGGCCGGGTCGGAGTAGATGAGGGCATTGTCCTGGTCCGTCTTGAAGATCTGTTCCCGGCGCCCTTCGCTTCCGAGGGCCACCCAGCAATAGGGCAGCGGCGGCGGCCCCATCTCCTTTTCGGTCAGCTCGAGGACCCTTCGGATGAGCCGGTCGTAGATCTCGGAGATGATGCCCGCGAGTTGGGCGTAGTGGCTGCCTTCCTTGAGCAGCAGCCCGATGACGTTGAAGACCTTCGACATCAGGGGGATCAGCCCCTCCAGGCTGTCCTGGAGGAGGATGTCCTTCGCGAAGGAGACAGGGGAGGTCCCCTGGAGCAGCATGAGGTCATGGTTGGTGATGATCCCTTTGATTTCGCCTTCCTCCACCACGAGGAGATGGTGGATGTTGTACTGGATCATTTTCATGAGGGCCTCGAAGCAGGATCCCTTTCCGTCGGCCCGGATCAGGGCGAGGTGGCTGATGTTCCGGACCGGCTCCGAGACGCTTCGCCCCGTCGCCACGACCTTCTCGCGCAGATCGCGGTCGGTTACGATGCCCGTGGGCAGGTTGTGCTCGTTCAGGATGACGAGCGAGCTGATCCGGTGTCTGACCATGGTTCTGGCGGCTTCCTGGATGGAGATGGACCCGGGCACCGTGATCAGGTCCATGGCGATGTTCCCCACCGGCGTGGTGAAGAGGAGCCGGTCGTGTGCGCTCTGGAGCTGGCTTCGCCGTCGCATCTCCTGAGAGGTCCGATCGACGTAACGGGACAGGTACGACAGGAAATACTCGGCGAAGGCCGGGCTGGACTCGAGGAGCCGCTGGACCCGCTCCCTGCTCAGGATGTAGCAGAGGGTGTCTTCGATGGCCTTGACCGTGGTGCGCTGGCGGTCCTTTCCGATCATGGACAGGAACCCGAAATTGTCCCCTTCGCCCTTGTACTCCGTGACGATTTCCTCCCCTTCATCCCCCTCGATGACGACCTTGACCGCCCCCTTCTTGATAACCCTCAGGGCGTCGCTGGGGGGCCCGTTCTGTTTGAGAATCAGTGTGTTGACGGGATAGAATTCCAGAGAGGCATCCCTGGCCACCCGCTCCATCTCCCCTCTGTCCAGGAACTGGAAAGGGGGAACCCCCGAGAGAAACCGGATAACGTCTTCTGTCAGCATGATTACGAAAGGGGCGGAAAGTCCGCCGGCTGGAGCCGGCCGTTCCGGGTGAGCAGAACGGCCCGCTCGAGAAGGTTTCTGAGTTCCAGCACATTGCCGGGCCATGCGTAGGCCTGCAACCGGGCCCAGGCCTCCGGGGCGAGGCCCTCGACGGCCTTGCCGAAGGCGCGGTTGTAACGGCTCACGAAGAAAGCGGCCAGTTCCTGGATGTCTTCCCCCCGTTCGCGCAGCGGCGGCAGCTGCAGCTCAGCGACCCGCAGCCGCTGCTGGAGGGCGCCGAGGAACCGGCCTTCCGCAACGGCCGCTCCGAGGCCCTTCTCCGTTCCGGAGATGATGAGCGCCCCGAAGGGCGTGTCCGCCCCCCCGCCGGCCGGGCGGATGCGGCCCTCTGACAGGACGGAGAGCAGCAGCTGCTGGACGGGAAGGGCGAGGGCGTCGACGCGGTTCAGGTAGACCGTCCCGCCCCGGGCCCTTTCGAGGAGGCCGCGGGCGCCCGTCTGACCCTGCGGACCCTGGGCTCCTCGCCCGCCGAACAGGGCCTCTTCCTGCCCGGCGGGCGACAGGGCCTCGCAGTGCACCTCGAGAAAAGGCAGGCGCATCCTGGATCCCGCTTCATGGATCATCCGGGCGACGAGCTTCTTGCCGGTCCCGATCTCGCCGGTTAAAAGGACGGGGCTCCTGGCCTCCGCCACCTTGTGGACGCGGTCCCGGACGGACGCGATGGCGGGGTGGGCGCCGATCAGGTGCCGGGTGTCATAATAGCCGGCGACCTGTTCGCGCAGTTGGGCGTTCTCCTCCTGCAGGGCCCTCAGTTTGAGGGCGTTTCGAACGGTCTGCTTGATCTCTTCGTGGATGATCGGTTTGACGATGTAGTCATAGGCCCCCGCTCGCAGAGTTTCGACCGCCGTCTCGAGCGAGGCGTAAGCGGTCATGACGATGCAGGCCTGCTCGGGTGCGGCCTCCTTTACGCGCTTGATCAATTCGATCCCCGTCATCCCCGGAAGGATGATGTCGGTCAGGATCAGGTCGAAGGAGCCCTCCTCGAAAAGCTCCATGGCCGGCTCCGCGCTGCTCACGGGGACGACTTCGTAGCCCTCCCGCTCAAAGACCCGGGTGAGAGATTCCCTGAGGGTGTCCTCGTCTTCGACGATGAGTATGGTTTCAGCCATGTGATGCCTCCTCTTTTGGCAGCCTGATTTCAAAGCTGGTCCCGTTCCCTTTGCTGCTTCTGACGCTGATGCTCCCGTTGTGCTCCTTGATGATGCCGTAGCAGATGCTCAGCCCGAGGCCGGTGCCTTTGCCCATGGGTTTGGTGGAGAAAAAGGGGTCGAAGATGCGGTCGATCAGCGATTCGTCGATACCGCTCCCGGTGTCCCGGAAGCGGATGTCGATCCATCGGTCCTTGTCCTCGATCGACACCTCGAGCCTGCCGCCCTCCGGCATCGCGTCGACGGCATTGAGCATGAGATTCAGGAAGACCTGCTGGATCTGGTCGGGATTGACGCGGAGCTGGGGGATCTTGCCCATCCGGGTGACGAACTCCACCTTCCGCGACCGTTTGTCGTATTTGAGGAGATTGACGGTCTGCTCGACCAGCCCGGGGATGTCGGTGGGCACCTTTTCGGAAGAGGAAAGGCGCGCGAAATCGCCGAGGCTCCGGACGATCTTGGAGATGCGGGCCAGGTGTCCGTTGATGTTGTTCAGGGACTCCTGCGTGAAGGCCACATCCTGATCGCTGCGGAGTTCGAGGGACTGGAGCTCCTGCACCAGTGAACTGATCGAGGCGAGCGGGTTGCCGATCTCGTGGGAGATGCCGGCCGTCAGTTTGCCGAGGCTCGCCAGCTTCGAGGTCTGGAGCAGCTGCTTTTCCATGATCTTCTTCTGGGTGATGTTTTCGAAAATGGCGACCAGCCCGCCGGAGGGGTCTTTGAACGGACTGATGTTGATCTTGATGTGCTGCAGGGCGGGCGATTCCACCGTCCGTTCCTGCTGCTTTCCAAGGGTCCAGGTCTCCTCGGGGATCCAGGGGATCAGGGGCTGGACCGGCCGGCCGATGGCCGCCGCCTTGGGGATGACCGTCAGCGTCTCCATCTCCCGGTTCCAATAGGTGACGTGGAGGTGGGCGTCCACGGCCACGATCCCGAAGGGGGCGCTTTCGATGATGTTTTCGCTGAAGGCCTTGAGGTAGGCCAGGTTCCGGTTGGCCTCGGACAGCTCGTGGCGGGACAGGCGCAGCGTGTCGGTCATCATCTTGACGGAGCTCGAAAGCTCGTCCCGCTCCTTTTCGGTGAGGATCGATTTGTCCTCGAAGAGGATGGCGGCCATGGAGGATCCGAGGGCCCCGGACAGGATCCGTTTGGCCTCGTCCCGCAGGCGGATCAAATCGTCCCGGCTGATCGCTCCGCGCTCGATCCCGTGTCGGGCCATGAAGCGGCCGATGACATCGGACGCCTCCTGCCTGCCGATGTACTGCTCGAGGATGGCTTCGATCTGTTCGATGCTGTAAAGGCTCTTCGGGGAGACCAGCGCCGGGTCGTAGGCCTCCACGAACAGCAGGGCCTGCCGCTCTTCCTCCCCGCGCTTGGCGGTGGCGAGCGAGACCCCGATGTAGGCGACGACGTTGAAGAGCAGCCCCCAGAAGAGGGAGTGGCTCCATTTGTCGAGCCCTTCGAGTCCGAAGAGGGCCCTGGGGCTCAGGAACACGTTCTGCATCAGGGATTGGGCGCCCCATTCGTCGGGGAGCACGTGCGCGCGGATGAGGGCCGGCAGCAGAAGGGTGTAGGTCCACACACCGAAGCCGGCCAGGATGCCGGCGATCGCCCCCTTCTTGTTGCCCTTCTTCCAGTAAAGGCCCAGGATGAAGGCCGGGGCGAAGATCGTGACGGCCTCGAAGGATTTGAGGCCGATCTGCACCAGTGTGTAGAAGCGGCCGATGAAGACCGCGAAGAAATAGCCGAGGAAAACGCACCCGATGATGATGAAGCGTTTGATGTTCAGGATCAGCGCGGGAAACCCCCTGATCTGCCGGAAGCGGAAGATGGCCGGCATGACGAGGCTGTTCATGACCATGGTGCTCAAGGCCAGGGATTCCACGATGATCATGCCGCTGGCGGCCGAAAAGCCGCCGATCAGGACCAGGAGGGCCAGGGCGGGGCTGCCCTGGGTCAGGGGGATGGTGAGGACGAAGGTGTCGGCCTCCGCCTGGTGCCTGCCGAGGAGGATCCCCCCGAAGGCGATCGGCAGGACGAAGATATTCATCAGCAGGAGGTAGAGCGGAAAGAGCCACATGGCCTTGTAGACGTGGGAGGGATCGGCGTTTTCCACCACCGCCATCTGGAACTGGCGGGGCAGGAAGAGGACGGCCATCATGGAGAGGAAAAGGAGCGAGGACCACTCCAGATAGCTGACGGTGGACCCCTCGCCGATCGTCATCAGGTGCCCCTGGTCCGATGCCTGGATGCGGCTGAAGATCTCCCCGAAGCCGTCGAAGAGCCCGTAGGTGACGAAGATCCCGACGCCCAGGAAGGCGACCAGCTTGACCAGGGATTCGAAGGCGATGGCGAGGACCAGTCCGCCGTGCCGTTCGGACGAATCCAGGCGGCGCGCGCCGAAGATGACCGCGAAGACGCCGAGGACCAGGGTGATCACCCATCCGGTGGCGGTGATGCCCCGCGACTCGCCGGCAAGGATCGTGAAGGCGTTCAGGATGGCCTTCATCTGGAGCCCGAGATAGGGGGTGATGCCGATCAGCGAGACCAGGGTGACCAGGATGGAGATGAAGAGCGAGTTCCCGTAGCGGGAGCTCAGAAAATCCGAGATGGTGGTGATGCGGTGGCGCTTCGCGATGACGATGATCTTGATCAGGAGGACCCCCCAGAGGCACGACATCAGGGTGGGGCCGAGGTAGACCGGCAGAAAGGACAGCCCCGAGGTGGCCGCCTCGCCCACGCTGCCGTAAAAGGTCCAGGAGGTGCAGTAGACCGCCAGGGAGAGGGAATAGACATAGGGGTTCGCGACCAGACTCTTCCCTTTCCGCTCGCGCCGTTCGGCGTAATAGGCGACGAGGAAAAGGGCCGTCAGATTGCCCATCACGATCAGGGAAATGAACCACCCCTTGAACATCTCAGACCTTCCCCCTGCCGTTCGTTCGGTTGACGAGGATCCCGACGATCAGGATGAAGAGCGCCCAAAGCGTGTAGAGATAATAGGGCAGAGGCACTCGGACCAGCGCGGCCAGCGGCCAGTTGAAAACGAGGATGCCCAGGAAGAAGATGAACGGCCACAGCTCTTTGTTCTGCATGTCGGTACTCCCTTCCGCAGGCCCGGGATCCGGGGTCCGCCTCGGCGGACCTTCGATCTCATCCCTCCGCCGGTTCGTCGAACCGGCAGGTGAGGCACAGCGTTCCTTCCTCGAAAAAGGTGTGGACCTTGTAGGGCAGTGAGTGGAACAGCTTGATCATCTTCTGGTTCTGGGGCATCGTGTACGCGCTTAGGCCGGCGATACCGCTTTCGCGGGCGGCTTCGGCCAGTTTTCGGATGAGGATGGTGCCGATCCCCTTCCCCTGCCAGTCCTTGAGGACCGAAAAGGCGACCTCGGCTTCATTGCGGGCCGGGTGGAAGAACGAGCCGCCGATGGCGATGACGGTCTCGAATCCCATTTCGCCCGTCACCGCCAGGAGGGTCAGGTTCTTGATGTAGTCGATGTGGTACATCTCGGCCACGTCGCGCCGGGGAAAGAGCGGCTTTTCGTGCATGAAGCGGAAGACGAGGTCCTCCTTGTCCATGTTGTAGAAATGCTCCTGGATCAGCCGCTCATCGGAGGGCTTGGTGGGCCGGATCAGGACGCGTTCGCCCGCGATGTCGTGGGCCTCTTCCAGCTTTACAGGGTAGACCCCGAAGATGGAGGCGCTCAGGGTCTGCTCGGGAGCGAGCAGGCCCTTTTGCCGGGCCTGATAGAAGAGGTCCTCGCGGAAATCCGGGTGCGCGATGCTGATGACGGCCACCGCCCGCTCCTGGAGGCTTTTTCCGAACAGATTGACGATCCCGTATTCCGTCACCACGTACTGGACGTCGCCGCGCGGCACGACGACAGCCGTGTCGTCCAGCGTGGGGACGATCCGACTCTGCTTTCCGTCGAGGGTGGTCGACGGCAGCATCAGGATGGATTTCCCCTCGGGGGCCTCCGCCGCCCCCCGGATGAAATCCATGATATCGGTCACGCCGGAGAGATTGTTGTATGGCATGGCGTCGACCGCAACCTGGCCGGTGAGGTCCATGGCGGTGGCCACGTTGAGGGCCACCATCCGGTTGTGCCGCGCGATGATCGACGGCCGGTTCACGTAGTCGGACGGGCGGAACTCGATGCACGGGTTGTCGTTGATGAAGGCGTAAAGGTCTTTGGAGCCGATGGCGGCGCTCGCCACGAGTTTGCCGTTGTTGTATCCCTTGCGCCGGTTGGTGATCACCCCCAGGCCGACCAGCTTCATCATGCCGTCGGTCAGGAAACGGCTGTGGACCCCGAGGTCCTTCCGGTCGGTAAGGGCCGCGAGGGTCGCCTGGGGGGCGGCGCCGAGGCCGATGTGGATGGTGGCTCCGTTTTCGATGAGCTTGACCGTGTGCCCGGCGATCTGTCTGGCGGCTTCGAGGCCCGGCGGGTCGGCGATGGTCAGGAGATCCTCCTCGCATTCGACAATCCGGTCGACCCGGTTGACATGGATGAAGCTGTGGCCCAGGACACGCGGCATCCTGGGGTTGACCTGGGCGATGACCAGGGAGGCTGCCTCGGCCGCCGCTAGTGTGATGTCGACCGAGATGCCGAGGCTCATCCAGCCGAAGTCATCCGGCGGAGAGACCTGGATCAGGGCGGCATGGATCGGGATCTGCCGGCTTCGGAGGAGGCGCGGCACCGCCGAGAGGTTGATCGGGGTGATGAAGCGGCGGTTGCGCTCGAGGGTCCGGGTCTTCCCCGATCCGAGATAGAAGGAGCGCATGTTGAAGCAGTCGCCGCCGCTTCTGGCGGCGATCCGGGTGAGCGGCGAACTCTCCATGCTGAGGAGACGCACGATCTCGATGTCCCCGAAGAGGTGGGCCTTGCTGGCCAGTTCGCGGACCAGGCACTGGGGCTCGCCGCAGGAGGACCCGATGAAGACCCTCTGACCGTGCCGGATGGCGCGAAGGGCCTCCTCGGGAGAGGTGAGCTTGCTGCGGTAGTCATCGGCCCAGTAAGGCGTTTCCATGCCGCGAGTCCTGGATGCGTCGGCTCCTGAAGGGGTTTTCACCGTTTCCTGAGGGTCGTCAGGCCGTAGCGGATCTCGATCTGGCTCTGCAGGCGGTCGATGGCCTTGAAGGCCATTTTCAGATTGGACCGCTGGATTGTGCTCAGTTCCGAAGGTTCGATGTAGTTGTCGAGCTGCTCGCCCTGGTTCAGTTGTTCGAGGTTGTGCTGCAGCCGCAGGAGCATCATGAGGTTGAAGGCCTCCCGCAGGTTGTTCCCATCCCCCGGGGCGAAGATGTCCCTTTCCATCAGGGCCGCAATGCGGTCGAGCGTGTTGGTCCGGAAGATCCCCTGTTCGAGGGACAGGATGCGGACGGCGTCGATCAGCGGCATCAGGCCGTGGCGTTTGATGTTGAGGCGGTTCTTGTACTGTCCGGACCGTTCCACCACGAGCCGGTTGAAGAAGCTCAACGGCGTCCGCAGCTCCAGGGAGCGCAGGGCCATGTGAGGCAGGAAGACCTTGCTCTCGGGGATGGCTGCCTTGATGGAGGCGATCAGATCGTTCAGAAGGCTCTCCGGTCCGTAGATGGCCCGGAAATCGAAAAAGATGGACGAGATCAGGATGTCCTGGGCCGAGAGGTCCCGCTGAAAGATCCACTTCTGGTAATAGTCCTTCCAGACCCTGAGCGGCTGGCACCACTGCGGGTTCGAGGCCATCATGTCTCCGTTGCAGCGCGGGAAGCCGCAGCGTTCGAGGCCGGAGACCACCCGCTCGGCCAGGACCAGAAAATAGGCCTTTGCGTCCGCCTCCGAGCCGGGGTCGGAATCGCCGAAGATCAGGGCGTTGTCCTGGTCGGTCGAGAGGGTCTGCTCCTGGCGCCCTTCGCTTCCGAGGGACACCCAGACGAAAGGCAGCGGGGGGGCCTTCCGACCCTCCCGGTCGAGGTCCCCCGCGGCCAGTTCGATGATCCGGACCGTGAGGTGGTCGTTCAGTTGGGTGATGAGCTGGCAGATCTCCCGCGCCTGCCCGCCGCGCTCGAGCATCACCTTCAGGGTGTGGGTGATTTCCTTGCGGATGAGAACGAGCTCCTCGAGGTCCGGCGCCTGCTGGATGCGGCGGATGATCGCGACGGGGTTGTTGCCCTGCGAGATCATGAGGTCCCGCTCGGAGAGGATTCCCGCCAGGTCCTGTCCCTGGAGGACGGGCAGGTACTTGATGCGTTTGCGGATCATGAGGAGGATGGCATCGAAGAGAAAGGCGTCGGGCGGCACCGCCGAGAGGGGATGGCTCATGACCCCTTTGACGGGGACATCCTTCAGCTCCCCCGAGGCGATCACCTTGCGTCGGAGGTCCCCGTCCGTCAGGATCCCGATGGGCTTCTGCGCCGGGTCGACGACGACCAGGGACCCGACCCCGCGCGTGGTCATGAGGCGGGCGGCCGCCACGACGGATTCGTTGTCCGGGCAGACCGCCACGTGGGGATGCATGATGTCCCGCACGCGGGCGGAAAAAAAGAGGATGTCCGGCTCCGGCCCGGAAGGCGCTGCGGCACTCCCTTCCGCCGGCCTTCCCGGGACGGGGGCCTTGAAGCCCTTGCTGGGGCCCATGGTGAAGTACAGGAGGACATCGGGATAGGTGTCGAGGAGCCGGAGGAAGCTGGCCTTGCCGAGGAGAAAGCAAATGGTGTCCCGTTCGGCGACGATGGTGAAAGGACTCGGCCGGTTGCCGAGGAGGCTGAAAAAGCCGAAAAACTCCCCTTCTCCGCGCATGTCGACCACAGGCCCGGCGCTTTCCTTCCGACCCCCGAAAGGGATGAGCCGGACCTCGCCGGAGCGGATCAGGTACAGGAATTGGTTCGGGGGGGAGCCGGGGCTGAGGATCACTTGATCAGGATGAAAGTGCTCCAGGGTTAAGGTGCGCGAGAGGTCCCGAATCTCCGCGTCGGGCAGGAGATGGAACGGTGGAACGGTTTTCAGAAAATCATAGATCATTCCGGCGGATTGGGTATCCTTCATCTCTCCCCCTCAATACGTGCACGTCCATCCGCTCGAGGCCGGCGTTGCCGGGCCGCGATGCCAGTCTTACCCCTGCCGGTCGAACCGGCCGTAAACCGTTCGATCACGAAGGCTACGTTCATTCCGCCGCCTGAAATATCCGCAGGCGCAACATCGAGACTCTCCCTTTCTGGTCGGTCTACACAAGAGTGAAGGCCCTCGGCCCGTCTGTACCGGTTCGATGTTTCTAGGTTCAGGTCTTCTGCAGGCGCGTCCGGATCGCTCGATCCCGCATCAGGACAGCCAGAAAGCCGAAGGAAAGAATGATCGACGCGAGAAACGGTTCCAGGATGATTCCCCGCCAGACGAGGCTGGCGACCCCCCCCAGGATGGCGATGAAGATGCCTGCAAGCGCCGCCATGCCGGTGTACCGCAGGACGGTCCGGGCCGCCGAAAGCGCCCATGGGTAGGATATGCCGAAGAGACGCAGGACAGCCCAGGCGGCGAGCGGAAAGAGGAGATAGGACACGCGCTCCATGACATAGATCGTGCTGAGGACCGCCGCAGCGAGGAGCTTGTCGCCCCAGGGCTGCGCGCTGTAGCCGGCGAGAGAGAAAAGGGCCGCCGCCCCCAGAACGGCCAGCGCCATCCAATAATAACGCCGCCGGAAAAGGGGGTGAAGGATGGTTCGACCGCAATTCGGGCAGGCGTATTTCTGAAAGCCGAGCGGACTGATCCCGGGGGCCGCCCGAAAGGGTTTGCGGCAGAATGGGCAGGCAACCTTTTTTTCCACGATGGCCATAAGAATCCTGTCTCCTTTCGATCGGGCAAGGGTTTTGCCGGCATGTCTCCGCACGGATCTGCGGCCTGAAAAAGATTTCGCTTCCATCCGGAAATGAGGATTTTTCTTCACACCCTTCAAGTGCTCAGTCCCACCGCTTCGCGGCGGGTCCCGGTTTGGCCAATATCAAGGAAATCAAGTAGTTTACATCACGAAATGATTTCCCGGTAGAACCCGGTTTGCCAACCGGAAATGAGGATTTTTGGCCAATATCAAGCAAACGTGCAGATTGACGCCGAGATTGGCCAAAAGGCCCCTTTCCGGATGGGACACGAACCTGCCTCTGCAATGATTCATGGGGGCCCGCGGCCTTTTGCACCAGAGAATAAAAAAGAAAACAAAAAACAAGAACGGTTGGGGTTGATCGAAAGGCCTTTTACACCAGCGACTAAAACATCCTTCAACCGGGATGGTGGTTCCGAATGGATTGCTTCGATTGCAAAAACTTGCGAAATAGGCCCGGCGGCTTTCCGGGGCGGATGGTCTCAGCGACTTTGGAAAGCCCTTGGCAAAAAGGGCGGGTATCGGTGAAGCCGCCCGGGATCCAGCGGATGCCGCACCCTGCGGGCCGGGATACGGGGGGCATTTCAGGAAGTCGAAAGAAATGTTGACTTAAACCATTGATAAAGGGAACTTTTTAGTGAAAGTATGCGGGATGTATGGGTTGGGTGTCAAGATAAAAAACGATCCGAGGACGGGATCAGACCCGGTCCGCCCCTTTTTCACCTTGCTGGAAAAGGGGAATTCATTTATCAATAGGCCGTTCCGATTTTGATTCGTGGAGGTTTGCAAAAAGCATGGGAGAAGGCACGATCGCCGAGAAGAACAATGTCACCTGGTTCAAAGGACTGGTCAGCCGGGAAGATCGGGAGCGGCTGCATCGGCACCGCGGTGCGGTGGTCTGGTTCACGGGGCTTTCAGCCTCGGGCAAGTCGACGATTGCGCATCGCCTCGAACATGTCCTGCACCGCATGGGGTGTTCGACCTATGTTTTCGACGGGGACAACGTCCGCCACGGCCTGTGCGCCGATCTCGGTTTTTCCGGGGACGATCGGAGTGAGAACATCCGTCGCATCGGCGAAATGGTGCGGCTCTTCGTAGATGCGGGGATCATCGCCATAACCGCCTTCATCTCACCGTTCCGGTCGGATCGGGATCGGGTGCGGGCGCTGGTCGAGCCGGGCCGGTTTTTCGAGGTCTTCGTCGACTGTCCGCTGGAGGTCTGCGCCGCGCGCGACCCGAAAGGGATCTACGTCAAGGCCAGGGAAGGGAAGATACGGAATTTCACCGGGATCTCGTCGCCCTACGAAGCGCCGGAGGCCCCCGAACTGGTGGTTCGTTCGGACCGGCAGACTTCGGAGGAGGCGGCCTTGAGCGTCGTCAAGCTCCTCGAGGACGCGGGCATCCTCAGTACCCCAGCCGCCGGAGGGCCCGAGTGTCCTTGTTCCAGTTCTTCTCCACCCGTACGCTGAGGGAGAGGAAGACCCGGATCCCGAAGCGCTTCTCCAGTTCCAGCCTCGCTGCGCGCCCGATCGACTGAATCATTTTTCCCTGCCTGCCGATCAGGATGCCCTTCTGGTTTTCGGTTTCGACATGAATCCGGGCGTCGATCTCCAGAAGATCCCCGCTCGCCCTCTCCTCGATCCGGTCGACGGTCACCGCGCAGGCGTAAGGGATGTCTCCGCGCGTGCGCAGAAAGATCTTTTCCCTGATGATCTCGGCGATGAAAAAGGCCTCGGTCTGGTCGGTCGAGATGTCCGGAGGAAAGAACTGGGGCCCCGGCTCCAAATGGGTCTTGATCTGCCCGAGGAGCGCTTCCACCCCGTCCCCCCGCAGGGCCGAGACCGGGAGAAAGGCCTCGAAAGGGTAGGCCGAACGGAACTGTTCGATGACGGGAAGGGTGCGCTCCGGAGGCCCCAGGTCCATCTTGTTGATGACGAGGATCGCCGGTTTGCGGGAGGCATGCAGCCGGCGGATGATCGGCGGGATCTCGGGGTCGTTGGGCCGGCCCGCGTCGATCAAGAGGAGCACCAGGTCGACCTCCTGAAGGGCCGCCATGGACGATTCCACCATGCTGCGGTGCAGGGCGGTCTTCGTTTTGTGGATGCCGGGCGTGTCGATGAAAACGACCTGAAAATCCTCGCCGTTCAAGACGGCTGTGATCCGGTTCCGGGTGGTCTGGGGTTTGGGGGAGACGATGGAAACCTTCCGGCCGAGGATGCGGTTCAGGAGGGTGGACTTCCCGACGTTCGGCGGGCCGGCGATGGCGACGAATCCCGAGAGGAAGCTCATGCCTCGACCACCCGGATGCGCCCTGGCGGAAGGCTTTCGTCCGGGAGGACGGCCGCGACCCGGCTGCCGGTCGTCGCCTCGAACCAGGCAAGGCCCTGATTCCGGTGTCCGCGAAGGAGCGGGATGTCCTTTTGCGGGGCCATGAGCTGGATGGTGCGGCCCCGAGGGACCTGGGGGAGCTGGTTTCGAAGGGTTGCGCGATAGACCGCGGCCCTCACCAGGGAGCCGAAGGAAGGGTGCCAGGGGCCGGCCAGGATACGCCCCGATTCGCGGAGAGCCGGCGAGGGCAGCAGACCGATCCGGATGACGGGAATGCCGCTTTCTTCGAGGCGCCGGCAGGCCTCGGCGCACCGGGTTGCGGCCTCTTCCACGGACAGGGGGCGGTAGCGCCCCGCCTTGTACCATTCCGCCATGGCGGTGCCTTCGATCACGATCGCAGGGTAGAGCCGGGCCATGTCGGGATGAAGCTCGATGACGGCCTGGACGGTGGATTGGAAGGCATCTGCGGTGTCCCCGGGGAGGCCCGGCATCAGCTGGATCCCCACCTTGAACCCCATGCCGCGCAGAGCGGCGACCGCGTCGCGGGTGGCTTCCGGGCCGTGTCCTCTGCCGGCGAGACGGAGGACCTCCGGCTCCATCGACTGGGCGCCGAGTTCGACGGTCGTGACCCCGAAGCGGCGCAGTGTTTCCAGCCGCACGGGATCCAGGGCGTCGGGGCGGGTCGAGACGCGGATGCGGACGACGGCGCCTTTTTCCCTGAAAGGTTGGACCGCCGACAGGAGTTCCTCCATACGCTCGATCGGCAGCCGCGTAAAAGTCCCGCCGTAAAAGGCGACCTCCGCCCCGGCGGGGAGCCGCGAGCCAAGCGCCTGTTCCAGGATCCGGCCGATCTCCGCGCCCCGCAGGGGGTGTTCGTCATGGCCGGTGATGCGGTGCTGGTCGCAGAAGATGCAGCGGTGCGGACAGCCTTGATGCGGCAGAAAAACGGGGACGATAAATGGCGTCAGACCGGATCGAGACACCGGAAGGCCTCCCTGGCGGCTTGCTGCTCCGCCTCTTTCTTGCTTTTGCCGCACCCCTCGGCTAACATGGTGCCGCTCAGCCATAAAGCGATTTTGAAGGTCTTGTCGTGCGGGGGGCCGGTCTCCTCGATGAGACTGTACTGGGGAAGCGAGCGGAAGGCCTTCTGGGTGTATTCCTGCAGAAGGCTTTTGTAATCGTGGACCCGGTCCCGGCTTTGAACCTTTTCGATCAGGGGCGCGAAGAGAGTGTCGATCACCTTTCTGGCCTTTTGGAAGCCCGCGTCGAGAAAAACGGCGCCCACGATCGCCTCGACGGTGTTGGCGAGGATGGAAGGTTTGGCGCGCCCGTCGCTCTGGGCCTCCCCTTTGCCGAGGAGGATATAGTCGCCGAGTCCGAGCCGTTGAGCGATTTCAAACAGCCCTGACTCGTCGACGATCATGGCCCGGTATTTGGACAGGTCCCCTTCTGTCGCCTCCTGAAAACGCTGCATCAGGAGGTCGCTGATGGCGAGGTCGAGAACGGCGTCGCCCAGGAACTCGAGGCGCTCGTTGTCCGCCAGATCCGAAGAGGCCTGCTCGTTGATGTAAGAGGCGTGGCAAAGGGCCTGGAACAGGAGTTCTTTCCTCTTGAACCGGTGGCCCAGCCTTCGTCCGAGTTCGGTGAGATTGACGATTTCGTTTTCCAATGGAGTCTTACCTGCTGCTGACGGGGCGGCGGAGACCCGCCTTCCAGCCTGAATGAGACGGTCTCCCGGCCTTGATCGTGTGTCGGATGGTTTGATTCTATAACGCTTGCGCATGGCGCGCAAGTTTCCAATCCGGACAGGATGATTTTTTTGCTGATTTCAGGGGAATGGCACCCTCGCGCCGTGGCGACCTGCAGGTCGCCGCACAAGCAAACGTGCAGATTGACGTCGGGACCGGGCGGCGGATCCGCCATGAAGGGGGCTGAGCGGCGCAGCCGGCCGGCGAAAGACCTTCGCCGGATGAAAGCGGATTCGTGAAAGATTCAGAAAATCGAGCTGGTTCCCATCCGGAAATGATTTCCCGGTAGAACCGGTTTCCAATCCGGAAATGAGGATTTTTGGCCAATATCAAGGAGATCAAGCGTTTGCGCGGAGGCGACCTGCAGGTCGCCGCACAAGCAAACGTGCAGATTGACGCCGAGATTGGCCAAAAGGACCATTTCCGGATTGGAAACGGACCGCCTGAAGGATACCGGGGGGCGGTGAAGGGGCGTTGCGGGCGGTGAGTCGCAGGGGACGCTTCGGAAAATACGGCGAGACGAAACGCTTGGAGCGGCTGCGGCGCAGCCGTCTGACCAGGCGGATGGCCGGGGCCGGCGGAAGGGCTTTTCCGTCTGCGCCGGGCCGGGGCCCCGGGGCCGGGCGGAAGTCCGCCGCGCCCTTCGTCCGTTCCTCCCTGGAGTCGGACGCCTCCTTCATCGAGGCCTTGAGCCGCCGCGTATTCACGCGGTATGGGGGGACCTACGGAGAGATCCTCTCAGAGTGGTTCAGACATCGGTTCGGCATGACGCTCGTGGCTGTGCTGGGCCGCTCCCGGGCCGGTTTTGTCATGATGGGTCCGGTCGATGGGAACGGCCGGTTCCATTGCACCGTGGAGATCCTGGCGATCGCGGTGGAGCCCCGGTTCCAGGGCATGGGGGTCGGACGCAGGCTTTTGTCCGAGGCCTTGAAGAAGGCGCGGACAGGGGGCGCCCGGAGCGTGGTGCTGCACACCGCCGAAGGAAATTTGCCGGCCTTGAAGCTGTTCAAATCCTTCGGCCTCGTGCCGCTGGGGCTGAAGGAAAGCTTTTACCCCGAGGGGCAGAACGCCTATTTGATGATTCGGCCGATCGAGGGGTGAGGGGCGCCGCAGGTTCTCCTGCTTGAACCGCGCCCGGCAATAGGGTATGGTGGGTTGAAATCCACGACAAGGAGAAGAGGATGAAAGCAGTGTGCGAGGGAGTCTATTTCATACCGGGGCGGGACGAGATGATCCCGGACGCTCATATGTACGTCATCGGCGGGCCGGACGCCGAAGACCTGACGCTGGTCGATGCCGGCCTGGTCGGAAAAGGGGCCTACAAGCTGGATGCGATCCGGCGGCTGGGTTTGGATCCGGCCAAGGTGAAGCGGATCATTCTGACCCATACCCATCTCGATCACATCGGTTGTCTGCGCGAGCTGCTCGACGCCCTGGGGGAGGTCGAATTGTGGATCCACCGGGCGGAGGCCGAACCCCTGGAGCAGGGGGACCCCAGGACCGTCTACGGGATGGATATGTTCCGGAACATGTGCGAGATGCAATACGGTCTGACGCCGAAGGCCCTCACCTTCACAGTGGACCGCAAACTCGAGGACGGGGAGGTGGTCGAACTCGGGGGGATGGATTGGGAGATCCTGCACATCCCGGGGCATTCGGCCGGCTCCATCGGACTCTACAACCGCTCCGGCAGGATCCTGATCTCCGGAGACGTCGTGTACGCCGATTATGCCATCGGCCGCTTCGATCTTCACGGCGCGAGCGGGCCGCAGCTCAGGGAGTCGCTGCTGCGGCTGGCGGAACTCGAGGTCGATGTGCTGCTGCCCGGGCACAACCAGATCATGAAAAAGGTCCCCCCCGGTTATGTCGCCGATACGGCCCGCCAGTGGGCGCCGTATCTCTCCTGAGCGGCGGTCCTTCCGGTTGGAATCCTTCGTACAGTCAGGCAAGTGGGTGACCGACCCCGACATCGTCGAGGGTTACCGCCACGATGCCCTGGGGATGCAGGGCGGTTTCGAGGCGCTTTTCAGGCCGGAAGACACCGCCGACATCCAGGAATGCCTGCGGATGATCTCGGACAGGGGAGGGTCCGTCACCTGCCAGGGTCTGCGCTCCTCGCTCACCGGGGCCTCGATGGCGCCGGGGGGCGTCGCCCTGTCGCTCGAGCGGTTCAACCGGATCCTGGATATCGATCGAGTCCGGCGGCGCGCCCTGGTCGAACCGGGGGTGGTCCTGGCCGAGTTCAAGGCGGCGGCCGCCGCGGAAGGTCTTTTCTATCCACCGGATCCGACCAGCGCGGCCGAGTGCACTCTGGGCGGAAACGTGGCCACCAACGCATCGGGCTCCCGTTCCCTCAAATACGGGGCCACGATCGAATGGGTCAGGGCGCTGCAGGTTGTGGACGGATCGGGGCGTGTGATCACGGCGCGCACCGCCGAGGGCGGCAAGATCTGCGCCGGTTACGGCGCGTTTTACGATCCGGCGCGCCTCTTTGTCGGATCGGAGGGTACGCTCGGGGTCGTGACCCGGATCGAGGTCGCCCTGACCGAACTGCCCGAGGCCTTCATGCTCGTACTGGTCTTTTTCCCCGACATGAGCCGCGCGCTCGACTTCGTCATCAGCGCACGGGAGGATCCGGCCTGCGATCCACGGAGCCTGGAGTTCCTGGACGAAGGCTGCCTGGAGATCATCCGGGGCAGGGCCGAGGGCCTCAGCATCCCGCCATCCGCCCGTGCAATCGTCTACTTCGAACAGGAATACGGAGCGGAGGAGGGCTACGAGGCCCGGCTGGAGGCCTGGTCCCGTCTGATCGAACAGCACACGCCGCTGGCCGGCGACACCCGGATCGCCTTGACGGATGCGCAGAAGGACCACGTCATGAAATTGCGCCATTTCGTGCCGGAGAGCATGAATGCGCTCAGCATCCAGGCGGTCCGCACAGGCGGCTGCAAGATTTCGACGGATTGGGCCGTTCCGTATCGGCGTCTCCCGGAGCTGTTCGCCTGTTTCGAAGAGGTCCGGGCCCGCCTCGGATCGATGCCGGTGGTGCGCTTTGCACACATCGGCGAGGGCCATCCGCACTTCAATTTCATCGCCCGCGATCCGGAGGAGAAGCGAACGGCCGAGGAGGTGGACCTGCTGATGGCGCGCAGGGCGGTCGCGCTGGGCGGGACCATCACCGGGGAGCATGGGGTCGGAAAGATGAAACGGGAGCACCTCGCGCTCCAATATCCTCCTGCCGTCATCACCGCCATGAAGGCGCTCAAGCGCAGCTTCGACCCGAAGGGGATCCTCGCGCCCGGAAACATCTTCCCGGCCGATGAAGGGCCTTGATGCCGGCGCCCTTTCAAAAGGCGGCCGCGGGTCTGCCCGGCTTCTTTTTTCATCTGACAAAAGGCATTTGGATGTGATAATAGGTTTGGCATGTCTTGAGATCCGGCTTGCCGGCCCGTCGGGGCGTTGGCTGGAGCGGTGTCTGTTCGGAGACGATCTAAGCTGGATGGTCAGTTTACACTCCTGAAACCCGATGGTTTCAATCCGGAAATGATTTCCTGGGTACAACCGGGTTTCCAATCCGGAAATTACGCGTTGAAAACGAAACAGTTCCCAGGCCGGAAATGAGGATTTTTCCTCACACCCTTCGGATGCTCAATCCCACCGCTTCGAAGCGGGTCCCGGTTTGGCCAGTAATAAGAAAAGCAAGGGTTTGTGCGGAGGCGACCTGCAGGTCGCCGCACAAGCAAACGTGCAGATTGACGCCGAAATTGGCCGAAAAGACCATTTCCGGACGGAAACTTATGAGGAGGGAGAGGCTATGGCGGTTGTGACGATTTCGCGGCAGTTCGGAGCAGGGGGAAGAACCCTGGCGGAGCGGGTGGCCAAGGAGTTGGGATATCGGTATGTTCACGAAGATATGATCAAGGAGATTGCGATCAAGGCGCAGGTGTCCCACGACCAGATCAAGTCCTTCGAGAAGCGTGGCACTGACAAACTGATGAAGTTTTTGGACAAGATCGTTTCGACCAGCTATGTTGAAAGACTCTGCGCCGATAACTACGGTTATGTCGACGAGAAGAGTTATGTCGACGCGGTCAAAGAGACCATCCTCGATTTTTATGAGAAGGGTGACGTGGTGCTGGTCGGAAGAGGCGGCCAGTTCATTCTGGAGAAGCACGCAGGAGCGGTGCATATTCTCCTGGTCGGGGACGTGCCTTCACGCATCCACTTTCTGGTCACCCAGTATGGTCTCAAGCAGGAAGATGCCGAAAAGGCCATGCGCAGGGCTGACGATATCAGAAGCCGCTTCCTCAATTTCTACGCGGAGCCGGAACGGCACGATGATCCGCTCTCGTATGACCTGACCATCAACACGGGTCGGGTGTCCATGGATGCAGCCGTGGATTTGATCGTCGGTCTGGCGGGAAAAAAGACCTGAGGAACGTGCATCGATCTGGAACATGGCTTGCCCGGGGAAATGATTCCCTGCCGCGAGAACCCCGGGCGGCTCTTCCTTCCAACGGGTGAGCCAGGCCGACGGGGCGTAGCGCCGGGTTGCCTTGTTTCTTTCCGAGGAAAACACATGGGTTTCAAGCGAGTCGTCATCACTGGCCTTGGGCCGATCACGCCGGTCGGCATCGGCAAGGAGGCCTTCTGGAAGGCGTTGGTCTCCGGAAAGTCGGGGGCGCGCCGGATCGTCTTCGAAGACTGCGAGATGGACCAGTACAACTCACAGATCGCCTGCCCCGTCCCGTCCTTCGATCTGGGGGATTTTATCCCACGTACCAAGAGCTTCCGCTATCTGGGGCGCACCTCCGAATTCGCCCTGGCCGGGGCGCGGCTGGCGCTCGAGGACGCGGGTTTCACCCTCCTGCCCAGGGAGGGGGATAAGGGCGAGTTCGATTTTACGCTGAAAGGCGTCGAAGCGCATCGGGTCGGCGCCATCCTCGGAGTCGGGGCGCAGAACATGGACCTGTGCGAGCGGTGGCACAAGAGCTTTCTGAAATACCACGGCCCCAAAAGGATTTCCCCTTTCGGCCTACCCCATGTGCAGATCTGCTCCGTGCCGGTGACGGTTACGATGAAGTATGGGATCCACGGCATCGCCTCGACGGTCTCGACGGCCTGCGCCTCTTCGAACCACGCCATGATCGCCTCCTACAAACAGATCCTGCTTGGGGAGGAGACCGTGATGGTGACGGGAGGGGTGGATGCCTGCATCACGCCGTTCGTTTTCGGAGGGTTTGCAGCCATGAACGCCATGAGCCGCCGAAACGACGAACCCGAGAAGGCCTCCAGACCTTTTGACAGGGATCGCGACGGGTTTGTCATGGGAGAGGGGGCCGGGATCGTCATCCTGGAGGAGCGAAGCCATGCGCTCGAGCGCGGCGCCCGCATCTACTGCGAGATGTCGGGGTACGGGGCGACCTCGGATGCCTATCACATCGCGGCGCCGGAACCGACCGCCCGCATGCAGGCCAAGGCGATGGAAGATGCATTGAAAAGGGCTGGACGCAGGCCGGAGGAGATCGATTACATCAACGCCCACGGGACGTCCACGCCCCTGAACGATCCCGCAGAGACCCGCGCGATCAAAGAGGCCCTCGGAAAACATGCCTACCGAATCCCCATCAATTCCACCAAATCGATCACGGGCCACATGATCGGCGCCGCCGGGGGGGTTGAAGCCATCGCGATTGCGCTGACGATCGAGCGGGGGTGGATTCATCCCACCATCAACCTGGATCATCCGGATCCGGAGTGCGATCTGAACTACACGCCGCTTGTGGCGGTCCAAGGCGCCGTCACCCGATGCCTCAACAACAGCTTCGGTTTCGGCGGACAGAACGCGTCGATCGTCCTGGAGCGTTTCGAACCCTGAGACCCAGGTTCGGCTCAGTCCGCCCGGGGGTCTCCGCCGGATCGAAGCAGAATCCGCGCATCGAGTGCCGCCGCCCCGCGCCCCTTCCGCCCCACCCGCACGGGGTTGATGTCGATTTCGAAGATGCCGGGGTGGTCCACGAGCATCCGCGAGAGCCGGACGAGCAGGTCTTCCAGCGCCTCGAAATCGCACGGCTCCTCCCCGCGGATGCCCTCGAGGATCCTCCGGCCGCGGATTTGCTGCATCATGGCACGGGCATCGGCTCGTTCGAGGGGTGCGGCGCGCCAGGCCACGTCCTCGAGCGCTTCGACGAAGATGCCTCCCAGCCCGAAGAGGACCACAGGCCCGAACACCTCGTCTTGCTTGCCTCCGAGAATCACTTCGCGGCCGCCTGGCGCCATGGCCTGGATCAGGGCCTCCAGCGGCTCCGGGGCCAGCCTCCGGGCCAGGTCCTCGAAGGCCTCTGCCGCGGCATCGCTCGAATCGATGCCCAGGATCACCGCGCCCGCATCGGTCTTGTGCGAGATGTGCGGGCGGTTGACCTTCAGGGCGACCGGGCCGCCGATGCTCCGCCAGGCCGTTGCGGCCTCGCCGGCGGACCGTGCCAGCCTGTATTCCGGAACCGGAAAGCCGTAGGCCTTGACAAAGGCTGTGGCTTCGCTCAGGAGCAGGTGTGCGCGCCCTGACGTCGGGGGGAGGGAGGCAGGCGGCGTCTTGGAGCGGATTTCCGCAAGGGGGCTGATCGCCTTGGCGGCCTTTTTGCGGACGCCCCACTGGTGGGAAAGATAAAAGGCGCGCATGGCGTTTTCGGGGGCGGTGAAGATGGGGACGCCGGTGTGCCGCCGCAGAAAATCCACCTCCACCGCCTCGGTGAAGATGGCGACTGCGACGGGCTTCCGATACGTATCGATCAGTTCCTCCACCCGGCGGACCAGCTTCCGGCTGTCTTCGTGGTCCAGCCCGCGCCGGTAGCCGTGCACGAGAAGGAGGCCGTCCACGTCGCCCCGTTTGAGCATCTCCTCGACAATGTTTTCATAGACGGCCAGATCGAACAGGTCGCCCAGATCGAGCGGGTTCTGGAGGCGGATGACCTTGGCGCGGAAGCTCGTTTCGATCCGGGCGAGGAAGTCGCGCGGAAAAGGCGGCAGGTCGAAGCCGTAGTGGGCGCAGGCATCGGCGGCGATGACGGCGTGCCCGCCGGAGCGGGAAACGACCGCCAGCCGGTTTCCCCTGAGGGGCGGAAGGGTCAGGCTCTTGACGTAATCGACGGCGTCCACCATGGTGTTCACTCGGACGCAGCCGACCTGTTCCAGGGCCTGATCCACCAGGAGGTCATCCGCGAAGAGGGCGGCGGTGTGCGAGTGGGCAATGCGGGCGCTTTCCTGAAAGCGGTTGGATTTGTGGACGAGGATGGGCTTCGGGGAGCGGGAGGCGATCTCCAGGAAGCGGCGCCCGTCTTTGAACCCTTCCAGGTAGAGCAGGATGATCTCGGTCCCTTCGTCCTCGATCAGGACCTCGAGCAGGTCGTTCTCGTCGACATTCAGCTTGTTTCCCATGGAGACGAATTTGTTCAGCCCGATGTTTTCCTCCGCCAGGAAGCCGAGGTAGCTCAACCCGACGCCGCCGCTCTGGGCCAGGATGGAGACCTTGCCGAGCTTCAGATCCTCGCGCATCGGCCAGAAGGGGAGCACCAGCCCGTTCTGGAGATTGGTGACGCCGATCCCGTTCGGGCCGACGAAACGGATGCCGTAGCGGCGGGCGACGGAGAGGCATGCCTCTTCCAGGGGCAGTCCTTCCTCCCCCATCTCGGAGAATCCCCCCGATTCGATGACGATCCGGCGGACCCCCTTGCGCCCGCAGGCCTCCATGATGCCGGGGATGGTCTTTGCCGGTGTGAGGATCACCGCCAGGTCGACCGGGTGGTCCACCTCCTCGACCGAGCCGTAGATGCGCTGGCCGAAAAGGACTCCTTTCTGGATGTTGACCGGCAGGATCTCGCCCTGGTACCCGAAATTGAGCAGGTTCTTGATGATGTTCCGCCCGAGATTGGCCGGGTCGGCCGACGCGCCGATGACGGCGACGTTGCGGGGGTGGAAAAAGGATGCGAGGTTGGTTGTTTCGGAAGCCATTGTTTTTCTCCTGAGCTCTGCCCCTGCAATAGGTAGTTGCAATCCGGAAAGGGTCTTTTTGGCCAATCTCGGCGTCAATCTGCACGTTTGCTTGTGGGGCGACCTGCAGGTCGCATCCGCGCAAACGCTTGATTTCCTTGATATTGGCCAAACCGGGACCCGCCGCGAAGCGGTGGGACTGAGCACCCGAAGGGTGTGAAGAAAAATCCTCGTTTCCGGATGGAAACCAGGTAAGGTTTGCGGCGATTCCCGGTTTCTTCGCCCCCTTCACGGCTGGTCCCGGTTTTCGCCGCGTCGATGAAACCGGGCGTTTGCGCGGAGACGCCGCCCAGGTGCAGCACAAGGGGATGAAAAGATTGAAGCCGGGATCGGCCGGAAAGTCCATTCGCGGATGGAAATGACTATGTGTCTAGCATAAAAGAGGGCCTTTTGCTAAACCATTTTCGATCGGGGAG